>JANQJO010000110.1 GCA_028281605.1 Pseudomonadales bacterium | reverse complement strand
GTACAAATCATAACCTGTTTTTTCTCGTCTGTGTATCCTCCAATTATATCACGGAAAAAAATCAGAATGATCAGGTTAAAATATGGCCGCTATAGTTTTCGATAACGTTAGTATTAAACGCTTTTACTTTTCTAAAAGTCTCAGTTTTATTTATTATAAAAAAACAGATATGATTTATTAGAAAGCAACCTTACATTCCAGGCTAATTGTAAGTTTGAGCGTTGAAGAGCAATTATGTGGCAATTTGATCACCCAGCCATAACGCAGTTATTACAAATCATTTTGCTTCGGCATCAGCAAAAAAAAGCTTGTATCCTTGTTGGCTTAACTGGTGCCCAAGGCAGTGGTAAAACCACTTTAGCGCGACATTTGCAAGTGAAATTAGAGCAGCATGCTCTGCATTGCGTTGCATTTTCAATTGACGATCTTTATTTGACGCATTCTGATCGTAAGCAATTGGCTCAGAAGGTCCATCCTTTGCTCGCTACTCGAGGGGTACCTGGCACTCACGATTTGTCTTTAGGGTTTAAAACGTTAGCCGCATTATCTGCGGCACATTTTGGTACTGAGACTCTTATCCCTGCTTTTGATAAACTTATAGATGATCGTAAGCCTAAAGCGGCTTGGCCAGTGTTTTCTGGTTCTGTTGATATTATCATTCTGGAAGGTTGGTGTGTGGGTGCAGTGCCACAGCCGAATGAGCAGCTAAAGCAAGCGATTAATGAGCTTGAATGTTTAGAAGATGCCGATGGTCAGTGGCGATATTATGTAAATCAGCGGCTTAAAGATGACTACTCGCGTTTTTTTCGACAGATTGATGTCTTGTTTATGTTAAAAGTGCCAAATATGGACAGTGTTTTTCGTTGGCGCTATCAGCAAGAACAGATGCTGGCACAAAGCTCTATAGGAGTACAAAGTGTTACTACGGATATCCGTAACTCTTCTACGATGAGTAAAATACAATTACGACGTTTTATTCAGCATTTTGAGCGCTTAACCTGCTGGATGTTGGAAGAGATGCCTGAACGTGCTGATCTGGTATTAGCGTTGGATGAACAACACAATATTGAGCGGTATGACTGTAATAGCAAGTAATGTAAACGATAAAGCAAAAAGGCAATCAAAGCAAGCCTACTTGGTGGTGACAGATCTTGATGGTACTTTATTGGAGCATGAAAGCTATTGTTATGATGCGGCCAAACCTGCCCTAGCATTGTTGCAGGCGCACCATATCCCACTGATTTTTAATTCGAGTAAAACTCAAGCAGAAATATTACCTTTGCGTCAAGCTTTGCAAAATCAGCATCCCTTTGTTGTGGAAAATGGCGCTGCGGTTTTTTGCCCCACGGGCTATTTTGGTACTACTGCAAGTGAAGAGTCAGCTGTGTGGGGGGTTGCTCGATCAAGCATAATAAAATGCGCTCAGCAATTGAGAGAGGAGCGAGGTTTTCTGTTTAAGAGCTTTGTTGATTGGACAGATGAACAGATTGCCAAGATAACGGGTCTTTCCGTTGCGCAAGCACAATTGGCGCAACAAAGAGCCTATTCTGAGCCTTTACTTTGGGAGGACAGCAACAGTCAACTTGATTTATTTGCAGCTTTGCTTAAAGATCACTGTATTCGAGTGACACAAGGAGGTAGGTTTTTAACTTTAACTGGAAAGTTTGATAAAAGCTTAGCTCTGTTATGGCTGAAAGAGCGCTATCAACGATATGTCTATCCCAGTCAAACTTTAATAACGATTGCACTGGGAGACAGTCTTAATGATCAGGCACTGTTAGAAGTGGCTGATATTGCTGTGATCATTCAATCTAAGCATGCGCACAATATTCAGCTTTTAGGTCCAAAAACCATTATTCGTACGCAGCAACCAGGTCCTGCTGGTTGGAATGAGGCTTTACAAGCTTTGTTTGCAAAAATATTAAGTGATAGGGAGCCGTATTATGGGTGATTTTCACCAAGGTGGAACAATAACGACGTTGCACAATTTAACAAAACGGTCAGTAGAAGCATTAGAAACTGAGTTAATGCAATTTAAACAGAGTAGACCCATGGTGTTGGTATTGCCTTGCTTATATTCAGAGCTGGCAACAGAGGCTTTGGCCAATATCGTGAAAGAATTGGCCAAGGTTAGCTATTTGGAAGAAATTGTGATTGGTTTAGATCGTGCTAATCAGCGTGAATTTGAACATGCGTTGGAGTATTTTTCAAAATTACCGCAACCTCATCGCATTCTCTGGAATGACGGGCCTAGATTGCAAGCGGTTGATCAGAGCTTGGCACAACAAGGCTTAGCACCTACAGAAATGGGTAAAGGTCGTAATGTTTGGTATTGTTATGGTTATGTGCTAGCTTCAGGTAGAGCTGAATCGGTGGCTTTGCACGATTGCGACATTAAGACTTACGATCGTTCGTTGTTGGCACGTTTGATTTATCCAGTGGCCAATCCGAGTTTTCATTATGAGTTTTGTAAAGGCTATTATGCCAGAGTTTCAAAGGATAAAATTGGCGGTCGTGTCAGTCGTTTATTTGTAACTCCGATGCTCAGAGCGTTGAAACAAGTATTAGGGCAGCACAGCTATCTTGATTATCTTGATAGTTTTCGTTATCCCTTGGCTGGTGAATGCTCTTTACGGGTTGATGTGATTCGAGACCTTAGAATTCCCAGTGATTGGGGTTTAGAAATAGGTGTGCTTTCAGAAATGGAGCGTAATTATGCGATTAATCATTTGTGTCAAGTTGATATCGCAGATATTTATGATCATAAGCATCAAGCGCTTTCGGCTGATGATGCTGCTAAAGGTTTGTCTAAAATGAGCATTGATATTGCTAAGGCTTTGTTTAGAAAATTAGCCACTTATGGAGAGGTCTTTTCGAGTGAAAAATTTCGTACTCTGAAAGCGACGTATTACCGCTTAGCTTTAGATTGTGTTGAAAGCTATCGTAATGACGCTTTAATTAATGGTTTAAGCTACGATCTTCATGAGGAAGAACAAGCGGTGGAACTATTTGCTAAAAATTTAATGATCGCTGGTGCTTATTTTTTAGAGAACCCAATGGATTCGCCTTTTATTTTCAGTTGGAATCGTATAGAAAGTGCTATTCCTGATATCTTGCAAAAACTGCGTGCAGCAGTTGAGGCAGATTATAATGCTTTTGTACGATAAATACAGTTGTTTGATGGATAAGAAGAATTATGTTGCGTCAACGTATTATAGAGCGCCTTAAATTCATTTATCCAAGTTGTGATCCAAATAATTTGGCAGATCTTTTGATGAAGGAGGTGGGTCTAAAGGAGATGGATCTATCGGTTGATACTTCGTTACAAAATATTCCTCCTAATTTTTGGGATCAAACAGATGTTGTATTGATTACTTATGGCGATAGTTTTTTGAATTTACCTCAAAAGCCTCTTAAGACTCTGCGATATGTTTTGGATAAGTATTTAAAATCTTTTATTAATATCGTTCATATTTTGCCTTTTTTTCCTTACAGCTCTGATGATGGTTTTTCTGTACTGGATTATCAAAGCGTTAATCCACTTTTGGGGGATTGGTGCTCTGTGACTGAAATAGCTCAAAACTTTCGACTGATGTCGGATTTAGTGATTAACCATATGTCCAGTCAGAGTCAATGGTTTAAGCATTTTAAGCAAGGTTTGATGCCGTATAGAAACTATTTTATTGAAGTTCAAGTTGGAGACGATATATCTAAAGTAGTGCGTCCACGTAGCTCTTCCTTGTTGACCAAAGTGTTAACTAAAGAGGGAGAGTGTTTTGTTTGGTGTACTTTCAGTTCAGATCAAGTGGACTTAAATTTTAAGAACCCTCAAGTGTTATGTGAGTTTGTGCGTATTATTCGTTTTTATTTAGAGCAAGGAGTGCGTTTGTTTCGTTTGGATGCGGTTGCTTTTCTTTGGAAAGAGTTTGGTACTGATTGCATTCACTTGCAGCAGACGCATGAGCTGATTAAACTTTTGAGGTTGTTGGTGGAGCACCATACACCTGGTGCTTTGATCATTACTGAGACCAATGTACCTAATCGTGAAAACTTAACGTACTTTGGTAACGCGAATGAAGCGCACATGGTTTATAATTTTTCTTTGCCGCCGCTGTTGATTCATACTCTAATAACAGGCAGTTGTAAGTATTTAAAAACCTGGATGATGAGTATGCCTCCTGCTCAGATGGGGACGTGTTACTTAAATTTTATTGCTTCTCATGATGGTATTGGCTTAAGGCCTGCAGACGATTTATTGGATCAAGCAGAGCTTAATGCTTTTATTAAAACTATGAGTGATTTTGGAGGACAGGTCAGTTGTCGCAAAGCACGCGAAGGGTATGATAAGCCTTATGAAATCAACATCAGTTTGATGGATGCGCTTAAAGGGACGCATAAAGGCTTGGATCAGTACCAGTATCAACGGTATTTGTGTGCGCATACGATTATGTTAGGTCTTGAAGGCATTCCGGCTTTTTACGTACATAGTTTGTTGGGCACTGAGAATGATCACGAGCGAGTACGATTCACTGGGCAAAAAAGAGCGATTAATCGTCATCAATGGTCACTGAGTGTGTTGGAGGAGGTTTTGAGTGAATCTGATAACAAAACAGCCACGCTCTTTACGGCGTTGAAATCGTTAATTGAGTTGCGTAGATTGCAACCGGCTTTTCATCCGAATGCGACGCAATATACTTTACATTTAGGTTTTAAAATTTTTGCTTTTTGGCGTCAGAGTTTGGATAGGGCGCAGAGTATTTTTTGTATTCATAATATCAGTGATTGTGCGCAGAAGCTTTTATTAGTAGAACTGAATTTGATTAGTACGGATCAATGGTATGATTTGTTATCAAACAAGCGTATTCAGCAATCAACAGATGAGGTAGTGCTTGCACCTTATCAGAGTTTATGGTTGACGAATAAGGTGTTTAAACCCCAACTTCTTGCATAAGCGGGAGTAGATTAATGATGACTTTTAAGTTGTTATCTTTTACCAATTTGTGGAATGCGGTTTTAAATATTTTTTGATTAGGGCTTGTGTCAGTAAGTTTATGGAGTATTAGTAATGCCTTCAAGCCTGTTTCAGGGTTTTCTGTAGCTAAACTTTTTATATTGTCAAATAATATTTTTTTAAATTCTTTGTGTTGTAAATAGATTGTTATAAGCCATTTTAAATTGCTAATTTTACCTTGTAAGAGCTTCTTTAGTACGTATTCAGCGTTTTGCTTTGAGACAGTAGTTTTTGCATGTGAAAGATCTGCTAGGATTTTTGCTGTGTTTAGTTTGTCGTTTTGTAAGTCAAAAGAACTTGATTTCTTGGTTTTTTTAGAGTCAATGAAATCACCAAAAGTTTTAATGGGACCATTGTACTTAAAAATATCTTCTAAGTTAACTTCCCTGTTTGTTACTGCTAGGAATGCTTCGGGTGTTGTTAATCTTTTTATTGCGTAATTTAGTTCTGTTAGGCCACGGGGGTTTTCAAAAATATCTTTGATGTATTCAGTTGCGCTTTCAGATAAAATATGAGGGAATAAGTGGAAAATATGTGTAAGGCATCTAATGTTATGGGTCTTAACTTGTATCGATTTGAATATTTTATTGATTTCTATATCGATTTTTTTTATGTCTTGTTCATAGCTTTGTATTGAATCGTTGATACATTGTTCTGGGTAGTATTGAAGTAGGTTTGATTTATAGTTTTTTAATCCTGTTAGCTTGTTTGTAAGGTCATTGCGTTGTTTTTGCAGGTTGGGATAAGTAGGGTTATAATTAGGGTTAGAGACGATCCTCAAGTCTGCAGCAGAATTATAGATGATTCTCAAGTCTGCTAAAGTTTCTTTGACTCTTAGAGCTAGATCTGATTGTTGTGTTGTTTGAGAAGCGTTTAATGTTGAGTTTTTATCTGTGTGATTTGTTGCTTCTGAACTAGCTTTGTTCAAACATGCATCCGCTCTAGATGTTAAAGTTATTTCTGGCATGTTCGTTCCTATGACATATTGTTTTCTAAAAAGTACTTAATTGATTTTTAATTGTACATTAATTCAGCTAGAGCAGCTTGTGTAGTTTCTGCCTGAGCATCTCGTCTTAAAGGAATCCTTACTTCGTTTGTTTTTTTGGATAAGTGATATTTAAGGATGTTTTGTTGTTTGGTGTTGTATTGATCAAAGTTTTGAACGTTTCGATGAGTGTTCCCGTTGACTATGATGACTTGATCCCCGAAAAATGGAGATATACGCTTCAGTTTGCCTATTTTTACATTTTGCTTGGCAATTTTAAAGTCAATGATTGGACAGATAGTTTTTTTGTTTTTATATTGGTTGGCTGGGCCGTATTCGATGCACTCTTTGTGTGTGTAATGTAAGTCTGTATCCGTTACATAAATATTCGAAGCTTTAATGCCTGTGCTCAGTAATACCAGTGGGGATGGGGTAACTAGATGGCTAGGATTGTTTGTTTTATCTTTGATTTCTCGTGCGACACTGTTTTTTTGAGAACTGCACAATACTGTAACCTGATTAGGGTTAAACCCATTGTTTAAGTAATAATCAATGTCTTCTCGAGTACAGGCCCAGGCTTGGGCTGAGCTGAGTGTGATAAGCATTATTATAAAATAAGTGCCTAGATTGTGTATTCGAAAAGTAGTATGGCAATAGACTTTCATAGTAATCACCTCATAATAATATGGGCGAGAATGGCGGAGCGGACGGGACTCGAACCCGCGACCCCCGGCGTGACAGGCCGGTATTCTAACCA
>JANQJO010000094.1 GCA_028281605.1 Pseudomonadales bacterium | reverse complement strand
TGGAAGGAAAGTTAGAGGGCACATCAGATGAGGATAAAAAAATAGTCCTTACAGAGTTGCTTAACTCAAAAGATCAGAAAACTCAAGAGGTTGCTCGACTTTCTGCTGATAACCTGGGCGTGATACTAGATGGTTAACCCATACACAACCACAACATTAATCGACACGTGGCACGATTTTGAGCCTGTTGCACGACCATTTATTTTCATGCCACCAGGAGTAAACAATCTTGCTTAAGAACAAACAAGCCGAAATCCCCGCAGGTTGTCTAATTGAACACCTGAAGAATAATAATCATTTGGATGAGGCCCTCAATTATTTGGCTCTTCCAGATTTGCCGTGGTTTTAAGTTTACTTGATTTTTCTTCATATCAAAAACCCTGTAAAACAAAGCTTTTTTAAAAGATGCATAGGTTGAAATTTGGCCAAACTACGGCAAATCCGGAAGAGCCCCAAAAATATCCCCTTGAATATGAGATCTACAGTTGATAAGATTCGGATTTTTAGCTTGACAAAATTTAAGAATTGTAGCAAAAATCAAACACCGTACTCCATCCATTTATGTAATAACAAAAGAATTTCACAATGGACTCTACCAAGCTCAATTCTTACAAACAAGTAAACGGCTTTGAACTACCCCCTCCCTCACATGATGCTACAAATACACACCTCAACACATCACATCACCCCACTGAAACAAAGACTCACGCTCTCAGAACACCTCCGCAACACTCCATCGTAAGGTTAGCAGGAATCTCTGGAATGCGCACATTGAATTACACACTATCCCTTGGCTTCTTACTGGTTATGAATTCATGTATTCGAGCCGCAGCGGATAATCTATGGGGAGTAGTTGATGATTGGGAGCCAGAAAATAATGATACTTGGTATTGTAATTCAGGAGGGACAGCAGCCTATAATGACCTTCTAAATTACCATGAAGACACCAGTAATAGTGTTATTCGTTATTTTGAGGAATATTGTAAAGCTTACATACTAGACAACGAAACAAGCATGCTAAATGTAACAAAACAATTCCACCATCAGCTCAAGCACAACTGTTATGGAACACAATCCTGGCTGAGCACATTATGCTCCACTTTAACTGCCTTTGGTGGCCCCAGAGGTTTAAATACGATTAACGAATGGGAGTCCTTATCATGTTTATTTGACTCGATAGTTAAGCTTCTCGATGAAAAAGTAGCTGGAAAAATGCTAGCGCAGACTATACTAGCTGATGGTGATGAAACCGCACGAAAGTTTATACAAAGCATAACAGCTCGAAAATTTACCTCATATAACCAAAACTGTTTATTATCACCCTCGACACCTGGGCATGAAGTATCCGTTCATGCAGCCAATTTTTTAAAAACAAGGCTAGAAACAATACCAGAAACAAATAAAATCGATGATACTGAACTTTGATTGACCTATCTCCTTTATGCTACACATCGCTCTTTACCAACCCGAAATACCACCTAACACAGGCAACATTATGCGTTTATGCGCAAACACAGGCTTCAGTTTACACTTGATTAGGCCACTGGGTTTTGCCCTAGAAGACAAAAAACTAAAGCGAGCGGGCTTAGACTATCAAAGCTTAGCAAAGATCATTGTTCATGACAGTTATACCAAATTTCAAGCCTGCTTTGCCGAAGAAAAACAGAAAAAAAGATTATTTGCCTTTTCCGCCAGGGGGCATAGGCTGTACTGTGATCCTGACTATCAGGTCGGCGATATACTTCTGTTTGGACCAGAAACCCGCGGGTTGCCCACAGATCTTCTTGAACAAATGCCTACTTCTAACTACTTAAGAATCCCTATGCAGACAGGCAGCCGCAGCTTGAATTTATCAAACGCCGTCTCAATCGCTGCATTTGAAGCTTGGCGCCAATGCAACTTTATAACAAATAACCCACTCTAACCACAGAATCAATGCTTCGATACTGTTTGCTGCTGTGCCTGCTGCTCCAAACTTTTTGCATACAGCGCATCAAAATTGATAGGCGCAAGCAATAATTGCGGGAAGCTACCTTTACCAACAACATCACTGATGACTTCCCTAGCATAGGGATATAAAATTGAAGGACAATAGCTACCCAACAAGACAGGTAACTGCTCTTTACTAAAACCCTGCAATGCAAATAAGCCTGCCTGTTTAACTTCAACAATAAAAGCAGTTTTCTCATCATTTTTAGCGGTAACCGTTAATGCCAATGTCACCTCATGTAGATCACCCTCTACTGTTTGATTGCTTGAACTGAACTCAAGATGTACCTTAGGCTTCCAGTCTGTTTTAAAAACATCAGGTGCATTTGGAGTTTCAAAGGATAAGTCTTTTAAGTATATTCTTTGCAGATTTAGCTGGCCTTGCGCACCCTCAGAGGAGCCTTGTTGTGTAGCTGAATTCATAATACACCCTTAAATAAACAAGATGATCTATTTTTTAACCAAAGGCAACTGGTCTGAAACCCACCCAGAGATACCCCCGGACAGCCGTTGAATATTTCGAAACTTTTTCTCTCGCAACCACTTACCTACCGTACCGGAATGCTGACCCAGCTTGCAAACCAATATAATGGGACACTCACGATAGCTTTCAAGCTCACTGATACGCTCTTTCACTTTTGCATAGGGTATATTAAGAGCGCCAGGAATATGACCTGCGCTAAATTCATTACTGTCCCTAATATCAAGCACAAGGGCATTTTGTTTATTAATCAAGTGTGTAGCATACAAAGCGGTCACTGTTTGGCCAGCCCGCCTTGTTTCTACCGCAAATAGAGCAACCAGCAAGGCCAAAAACACACTCACCAGCTCCCAGTGATTCCCTATAAACTCAATCAAACGTGCCATGATATACGTGCCGTAAGTATAACTCTTTGTAAATGGCTGCCAAGTATAACCACTCAAAGCTTGTTATTAAAGGCTTCAAACTCTAAATAAGAGACTTTTTTATGATATACTTCTGTGCCCTTCGTATTTTACTTTCTGAATATCAGGAATCTTAAGTGCCCTATGTCATATTCTTCAACTAATGCAAACGTTCAACACCCCATGATATTAGTTATTTTAGATGGCTGGGGCCATCGCACAGAAACCAAACATAATGCGATTGCACAAGCTCGTACACCCCACTGGGACAAGCTGTGGGCCCAACACCCCCACACCTTGCTTTCTGGATCAGGAGAAGATGTGGGACTGCCAGAAGGGCAAATGGGCAACTCAGAAATAGGTCATATGAACATAGGAGCTGGGCGCCCTGTACATCAGGGGCTTTCGCTCATTAACCAAGCAATCAAAACAGGGGCTTTCGAACAAAACTCAGCCTTATTGAAAACTATTGAGCACACAAAAAAACAAAACAAGGCCCTACACTTAATGGGGCTGGTATCTGATGGGGGTGTCCACAGTCACGAAAGCCACCTATTCTCATTAATCAACTTAGCCCAAAAACACGGCCTGTCTAAAATCTACGTGCATGCTTTTTTAGACGGTCGCGATACAGCTCCCAAAAGTGCTGGCCCCTCTTTAAAGAGATTAGAACAGCAATTAAAGCAAACAGGAGGCGCTTTGGCATCCATAATAGGTCGATTTTACGCCATGGATCGTGATCAACGCTGGGAAAGAATCGAACCTGCTTATCGCCTCTTGACCGAAGCGCAAGGAAACTACCAAACTGACAATTCAGAAAAAGCCTTAAGCCAGGCCTACCAACGCGGGGAAACAGACGAGTTTGTTCAAGCAACTCATATTCAGCACCCTGAATATGATGCTCGCTTACAAGATGAAGACTGCTTAATTTTTTTCAACTTTCGTGCAGATCGAGCACGACAAATCACCAGCGCCCTCATTGAGCCTGAATTTACAGAATTTAAACGAACCCTAAAACCCAAGCTCTCACACTTTGTTTCATTTGCAAAATACGCAGAACACCTCGACACTGAAGTCGCTTTCCCCACACAAAAGCTCAATCAAAGTTTAGGCGAAGTGCTTTCAGAACACGGGTTCAAGCAACTGCGCATCGCCGAAACTGAAAAATATGCCCATGTCACTTTTTTCCTTAACGGTGGCACAGAGCAAATATTTCCAGGGGAAGAAAGAATACTGATCCCATCACCCACAGATGTTCGTACTTATGATGAAAAGCCACAAATGAGCGCTAAGGAAATCACGGCCAAGTTAGTTGAGGTTATTTCCCAACGAACATTCGACGTCATTATTTGTAATTTTGCTAACGGTGATATGGTTGGACACACGGGTAATTTCGAAGCAGCTGTAGCAGCCGTCGAAACCATAGATGAATGCTTAGGACACATCACAGCAGCCGTCAAATCGGTTCATGGACAATGTTTAATTACGGCAGATCACGGCAATGTCGAAAACATGGTCGACCTGGAGACAGGACAAGCCAATACAGCCCACACCTGTGAACCTGTTCCTCTGGTTTATTTTGGTCAGCGTGATCTTGAATTTTCCAATGCAGGTATATTAGCCGATGTGGCACCAACGCTTTTGGCTCTGATGGACCTGCAGCAACCAAACGCCATGTCAGGTCAATCTTTGGTTAAAATACTCGATAAAGATGGCAGGTGAATTCGAGGTGAAATCCTTCCTGCTTAGAAGCATAACGATATTACTGCTCACCACAACGGTCTCCAAAGGGCTGAGCGCACCTAAAAAGCTGACGGATGACTTAGAAAAAAACCAAAAGCAAACCACAGCTCTGACTCTACAACTCAAAAAGCTGACTAAAAACTATTCTGAAGCTGAAAAAAAGACCCGCGCTTTCGAAAAAAAAATAGCAATAACCCACAAGCAAATCCTCAACACGCAAACATTGTATAAAATACAACAAGAGCGTATACAAGCCCTACAAACAGAATTAGCTGCTGTTCAAACAGAGATGACTCAACACAAACAGGCTTTAACACAACAATTGCGCATTGCTTACCAAAAAGGCCCGGCTGATCAAATAAAGCTGCTACTCACTGGACTTGATCCAAACCATTGGGCCACCTTAAATCACAGTCATCGATACTTTTTTGATGCACACACTGTGATATTAGAAAAACTCAACCTTGGTTACGAAACGATCCAATCTTTACAGGATGAACATACTGTACAACTAAGACATCTGGCAACAACCAAATCTGACCTGATTGAGCAGAAGAAAAAAATAACGAGTCTCAAATCAGAACAGACGCAATGGATGGCTAAACTCAAACGCAAAAAAGACTCTTCTGAACACCAGTTAAAATCGTTAAAGCAACAACGAAAAGAGCTAGAATCTCTACTAGCACAATGGAAAAGTCAAGCAATTAATACGACATCAATCGCAAACCGTAAAGGCAACCTCAAGTGGCCAGTAAATGGTCGCATCAGCAATCAGCTGAACTCCCTCAAAGTTTTTAAATCCAAGCGCAAAGGTGTCTTCATCAAAGCCAAGCCAGGTTCTTCTGTTTTTGCTGTGCACAGTGGCCGAGTTATTTTTGCCGATTGGTTAAGAGGGTATGGCTTAATGTGCATTATTGATCACGGTGACGGCTATTTAAGCCTCTACGGCCATAATCAAATGCTCACAAAACAACCTGGTGACCTTATTAAGACCGGGGAACAACTTGGTCAAGTCGGTAAGTCGGGTGGGGCTCGATATAGCGGCATTTATTTTGAGCTCAGACATAAAGGCTTACCCACTAACCCAACCCTATGGATGTCCAAAAAGTAATCATATGAAGGATTCGAGGTTTATTTATTCCATCCTGTGTTAAGCTTAAAAAGAGCGTGAGTTTACAGCAAGGTAACTTGATTCTTTTATTGTTTGTAGCCAAAAGTCGGCAAAATACTCAAAGCGTGGTTTTTTTATGTTTATGAAAATTCAAAACAAATTTTGTTTACTTTTGTATTGTATCTTAGGGTTCAACAACCTGTTATGCATGCCCAGCTATGCGACCAATACAGGACTACCCTTGAATGAAATAAGAACTTTTGTAGACATATTGGACCGCATCAAAAAAGCATATGTTGAAGAAGTAGACGACAAAACTTTATTAGAAAACGCGATAAAAGGCATGCTCTCAGAGCTTGACCCTCACTCCGCCTATCTCGATATCAAAGCTTACGATGATCTGCAAATTAATACGACCGGTGAGTTTGGAGGGTTAGGCATAGAAGTCGGCATGGAAGATGGCTTTATCAAAGTCATTGCCCCTATAGATGATACGCCTGCCCAAAAGGCTGGGGTAAAACCTGGAGACTTGATTATCAAGCTAGACGACCAACAAGTCAAAGGCTTAACCCTGGAAGAAGCCGTCAACATTATGCGAGGCAAAGCGGGCACAGAAATTATGTTAACAATTATCCGCTCTGGTTCACCTGAGCCCATCCAATTAACCTTAAAGCGCGATGTCATCCAAGTAAAAAGCGTCAAATCAGAACTATTAGAGCCCAGCTATGGTTATGTAAGGCTGACTCAATTTCAAGTGCATACACCTAAAGAGTTATCCTCACAAATAAAAAAAATGCTCAAAAAAAGCCAGAGTCTCAAGGGCTTGATCTTAGATTTAAGGAATAACCCCGGTGGTGTATTGCAGGCTGCCGTTGAAGTCAGCGATGCATTCTTAAACAATGGGTTAGTAGTTTATACTCAGGGGCGCCTACCGAATTCAGAACTACATTTTAATGCAAACCCTAATACCTTGTTGAGCGACGTACCTATGATAGTACTTATTAACGGTGGTTCCGCTTCAGCCTCTGAAATTGTTGCAGGAGCTCTGCAAGATCACGGTCGCGCTATCATTATGGGAACCCCTAGTTTTGGCAAGGGCTCAGTACAAACAGTATTACCTTTACATGATAAAGGCGCATTAAAGCTGACAACAGCAAGATACTTCACCCCAAACGGTCGTTCTATTCAAGCTCAAGGCATTGTACCTGATATTTTAGTAGAAACAGCTCAGATTACTAAAGTAGGCTCTTTAAGTGATCGTTTTCGAGAAGCAGACTTAGTCGGACACCTCAGCAATCAAAATGGTGGTAGAGAGCGAAAAGGTGATATCGTATCAAAGACACAAGCTAAGGCAACACTAGCCGAACAAGACTATCAACTCTACCAAGCATTATCTTTATTAAAAGGCTTATCCATTGTTAATAAACCATCATGACCTCGTATGCAGCTCACTCTAGGGCATGAAAACGGAGCCATCCTATTAAAGTCCCTACTATTGTGCGCGAAACCTCGATTTTTTGATCAATTCCGATAAGAGCATAATAGGTTGTTTAACACAAAAACAGGCCAAAGCTACCCCCGAATGGGTCATCTTGACGTAAAAATAAAAAATCAGCTCAACCTGCTGTAATTGTTCGAAAAAAACGAATTAAAAACACTTGGAATTGCAATACATAAGACGTATGATCTCAAGCTCAAATACAGCAGATTTCACAAAAAGGAAAAAATGTGTCCGTACAAGAAATAAATATCTTGCTCGTAGATGATGATGATGGCCATGCCGAGCTGATCGAACTAAATCTAAGACAGTGTAAAATCGATAATAATATATTACATTTTCAAGACGGCGAAAAAATGATACTCCATTTAATGGAACAGAAGGCTCCTCTTACTCAGCAGTATTTAATCATTCTTGATCTGAATATGCCGATCATGAATGGTTATGAAACATTAAAATGGATAAGAAATCATAATTATACAAAAAACATCCCGATTATTATGCTTTCATCCATCAAAAGTGAAGAAAAAATAGCCCTCTGTTATGAATTAGGTTGTAATATATATGTTCACAAACCACTAGAGTATGAAGCTTTTTCTAAAGCAATATACGAGCTAGGCCTATTTCTAAAAACTGCAAAGCTACCCAATACAAAGACAATATTTACACGTAACGAACAAACTCAGGGTATCACCTATTAACTCAACCTTTATCGTCCCTTACTTACTGAGTTTTTTGAATACAATGACTCTATCATTACCTTCTGCTTTACTTGATTCACAGCCTGAAAGTCAGTCCACCATTTACCTAAACCAGGAACAAGCTCTCCAGCCTCTTCCCTTAACAACAGTAAATCGTAACCTGCTCTGAACTTATTATGCCCTAACGTTTTAAAAACATGTCCTTTCTTTCTTTTAGCTAATTTAAACTGTAATTCCCAAATCTCTATCATAGGCCTGGAGACTCTTTTAGGAATAGAAATCAATGGCATTTGATGATCTAAAACTTCTGTCACAGCCTCTTGTAAGGCCAAACCAAGAGGCACACGGTTAGCCACTTTTAATTGTTGCAGATTAATCACCGGATACCATAAAAAAGCAGCAAATAAAAAGGCAGGGGTAACGGACTTACCGATATGAATACGCTCATCAGTATTAAGCATTGTTTGCATTAACAGCTTTTTGGCTGCTTCCTGGGTCTGCCAACACTTCCAAGTCAAGGGTAACAAATAGCGTAGCAAACCATGATCAATGAGTCTCTGGAAACAGCGCACAGCGTATCCAGAAAAAAACAGCTTCAGCACTTCATCAAACAACCTAGCAGGTGAAACTTGAACCAAGAGATACCCCATATGAGCAATAGCATTTTCAGCCTCTGACTCAATCTGTAAGCCCAATTTAACTGAAAGCCTGATAGCACGGAGCATTCTAACAGGATCTTCCCGATAACGCTCTTCAGGTGAACCTATAGGCCGTAAGAAACCGGCTTGTAAATCTTGAAGCCCGGCATTGAAATCCTTCAATTCCTCTTGGATAGGATCGTAATAGATAGCATTTACTGTAAAGTCCCTTCTATGAGCATCTTCTTCTAAAGAACCGTAAACATTATCCCTCATAACCAGCCCGTGCTGACTCAAGCAAGGCTGAGCACTTTTTAATTCAGTGGAAATTTGAGTACTATGGCCATTATAATGTGCTCTAAAGGTTGCAACTTCTATAATGTCTTTACCTACTCTAACATGAGCTAAACGAAATCGGCGCCCAACCAACCTACATTTGTTACCAAAGATGCCCTTAATGGCCTCAGGAGAAGCATCGGTTACAACATCAAAATCTTTGGGTGTTTTATTAAACAAAGCATCTCGAATACCTCCCCCGACGATATAAGCTTGATAACCTTTCTGCACCAATTGTTTGATTATTTTTCGCACCGACAAAGGGAACATTGTACAACAAAGCCCCCACGATGCAGCGGGAATCGTTTTCTGCATACACAACCAATTAATTCACAACTAAGAGTCTTCAAGCTTTAATCATTTAGCTTCAGCATTGCCATGAGAGCCTAAGGCAAACATAACTTGCATACCTAGCCCACATGTATAATAACAGTTATTGTGTTACACTCAACCGTTGATAACCATCGAAGATCATAGGAAAAAAATAGGGCCTTATATCACGACCCTTAATTTTTTTGCGCTGATTGCAATAAAAGCTTTATTTTTTCGGACGGTTTTTTGTAATTCATGTGAAATGTGGGCTACCTAAAGCCCACATTTCATCTCACTGTGCCGACGTTCTTTCTTTTTTATTATTATTAATTATTACCTGTTATTATTGTTATTATCCGTCCCTAGATGTTGGTTATTTTTCTAATTATTATAAACCTTCCTATAATTTTACCGTGCAAATGTAACTTTAATCACCTGGGATGACGAAAATTACATCTTACATCGCTCATGGCTGTTTCTCTTTAAATCAATATTTATCACCATTTAACTTAATCAAGACGCTAGCCGCACTCATTTATAAACAGTGCAGCATATATGCCAAATAAAACTTAAATCTTTATCTCCTTAATATTCAATTGGTTATAGATATTTCTCTGAGTAAAAAACTAGCACCAAGAGAAAGTGTTACTGCTTTCCTTTGAGTCGTGGTAACAAATTTGGGTAGTAAAGTAACACTGTATAAAATAAAAACATACCCCTACAAAAAACCTTTAACGCACCACACTCCCTGACAAATCACCACTATCAATATAAAGCCCCTCTGCTCGTACTTCACAAGCAATACTCATTAATTTTTGACCATGACATGGGCCTGAGACACAATACCCTGTCAAAATTTCGAAGAGAGCGCCATGATTAGAACAAATAATAAACGATTTTTCACTGTCTAAAAATTGATTGGCTTGGCATTCAAGTTGAATACCCAAATGAGGACAAGCATTAACATAGGCAAAGTATTCTCCATCTTTATGAACCACAAATAAAGAAACCCCTTGCACCTGAAAACTTCTCGCTTCTCCCTCAGGAATGTTATCTGTTAGGCCTATTTTGATACTCACTACCATACGTCCCGTGAACTTTCTACTATAAGATGACAGTTTTCCAACAGTTCAACATGCTGCTGCTTAGATAAACGCGCTCCAAACTCTGTCACCAAAGTGGCAGCAGAGCAACTTGCCAAATGACCTGCCTCAACGTAACTGTAACCATGCGTAAGGCCATATATAAATGCGCCCGCAAACATATCACCAGCCCCATTAGTGTCAACGGCCTTAATCGCTTTAGGATCAATTGTCAGCAGTGCTTGGCCATCGTATACCAACGCCCCTTTCGCTCCCAACGTAATAGCAAAAGATTTGCTGCATGCTTTTAAGGCTTCTATCGCCGCCTGTAAATCTTCCGTGTTCGCCCATAACAGGGCTTCTTTTTCATTGCAAAAGATTAAATCTACGCTCTGTCCCAACATATCTAAAAGACCAGGCTTAAAAAACTCTACCATATTGGGGTCAGAGAAAGTTAACGCAACCCGACAACCTGCTTCTTGAGCCACCTCTCGAGCCTTGATAGCGGCCTCTTTACCTGTAGGAGAAGTAACCAAATAGCCCTCAAGATAAACATATTCAGATTGTATTAACGCTTCTAGATTAAGCTCTCGAACTGAAACCCTTTCCGTGATACCCAAATAAGTATTCATGGTTCTTTCAGCATCAGGCGTGACCATGACCAAACATTGACCTGTTGCGCCTTCATCTAACAAAACACCTTGTAAATTACTATCAACCCCTTCTTTCTTAAGATCTTGGTGATAAAACTCCCCAGTTTCATCATTACCTACTTTACACGAGTAGTAACATTGACCACCAAACTGTTGAATAGCAATAATAGAATTAGCTGCTGAACCCCCACAAGAACGTTTAACAGGCTCAACCTCTAACGCCGCAATCAGGCCCTTTTGTCGCTGCTGGTCAATGAGCGTCATAACACCTTTATCTATCTTCATACGTTCTAAGAATTCATCAGTGACCACAAATTCCATATCAACAAGTGCGTTGCCTATTCCATAAGCGTGATACTTTTTTTTCATTACTCTGTCCCTTCAATTAAGGTGTTCAGGGTTGACGAAAAGCGTATAATGAGCTGCACGCATTATAATCAAAAATGTGTGAATGTAAAATTGATAAACTAGAGAACAAATAAAAAACATAGAAAACAGTATTTATAGTCATTATGATCATCTGAGGAAGCAAACTGATTGAAACGATTCTTTAAATTTCTAAAAATAACTGTATTGATTACAATCGGCATACTGGCATTATTATCAATAATAGCCTTTGTCGCCTGGAATTATTGGGATGCCAAACTGGTGGAACAGTTTTCAGGGCAGAAATGGCAAGTGCCGGCTAAAGTCTATGCACGCCCACTCGAACTGTACACTGGCGCCCCTCTCTCACAATCCCATGTTGTGGCAGAACTAAAGCGCCTGCGCTATACACAGGCTACTTCTCTGCCCAGAGCAGGGACTTTCACCCAATCTGCACGCGGCTTACAAATTTACACCAGAGGCTTTCAGTTTTGGGACGGGGCAGAGCCAAAACAACGAGTGGCACTACAATTTGGAAGCAAAGGCATTAAACAAATCTATGCAATGGAAAACACCACGATTGCTCATGCTGTACCCATCGTTAGATTAGAACCTGTGCTGATAGGCGGGGTTTATCCTAAACACCGTGAAGACAGACTGCTGGTTAAACTAGAACATACGCCAAAATTACTGATACAGTCATTAATTTATGTAGAAGATCGTAATTTTTTTCGTCATCTTGGTATATCTCCCAAAGCTATTTTAAGAGCCTTCTGGGCTAATCTACGCAGTCGGCGAGTGCGCCAAGGGGGAAGCACCCTAACCCAACAACTGGTTAAAAATTACTTTTTGCAAAGTGAGCGCACCCTCTCCCGAAAGATCGTAGAAGCTACCATGGCCCTCATACTCGAATACCGTTTTAACAAAGATGAAATATTAGAAGCCTATCTTAATGAAGTTTACTTAGGGCAAGCGGGTTCACGTGCAATTCATGGATTCGGTTTGGCCGCTCATCACTATTTTGGCATACCACTTGAGGACTTGTCATTAGCGCAACATGCCTTACTGGTTGCCTTAGTCAAAGGCCCTTCTTACTACGATCCCAGACGTCATCCTGACAGAGCCATGAGACGCCGTAATTTAGTCATCAATGTATTACTCAGTGAAAACATCATTGACGCTGAGCAAGCCGAGCTAGCACAAAGTGAGCCGCTAACGGTATTAAGCAAAACCAATAGTGCCGTCAACCGCTACCCTGCTTTCATGGACCTAGTACAACAGCAACTGAAAGAAGACTACCCTAAAGAAGCTCTACAATCAAAAGGGCTCGTCATTTTCACCACACTAGACACCAAAGTGCAAAATACAGCAGAGAAAAGCATACAAAAAAAATTAGCAACATTAGCACAACGCAACCTAGATCAAGCCGGAGATTTGCAAAGTGCTATGGTCATCACAGAACCGCAAACTGGAGAAGTATTAGCAGTCGTCGGGGGATCAGCTGTCAAAGCCACCGGATTTAATCGAGCCTTACAAGCAAAACGACCTGTTGGCTCCATTTTAAAACCCATTGTTTATTTAGCAGCTTTGGAACAAGACAAGTATCAATTGAATACACCAATCAATGACGACATTTTCTCAATGAAACTACATAACGGAGATCTCTGGCAACCTAAAAACTTTGATTTAATCAGTCATGGCGAAGTTTTTCTGCAAGAAGCTTTGATTCACTCATACAATCAAGCAACTGCACGCCTAGGTGACACGATAGGGCCTGATGCAATTGCTGATATGATTGAACGCTTAGGAGTCAAAACCCATATTCCCAAAGTACCCGCCTTAGCTTTAGGAGCTATTGACCTCTCTCCTTTTGAAGTAGCTCAACTGTACCAAACCATCGCAGCGCAAGGGTTTCAAAGCCCTTTACGTGCAATCAGGGCCGTTTTAAAATCAGACGGTGATCCACTGCAACGTTATCCTCTTAAAGTACAACAAGCTGTGGATCACGTCCCTATCTTTTTATTAAAACATGCATTAACCCAAGTCACTCAAAGAGGCACAGCCAAAAGCATTCGCAGACATTTTGGGCCATCTTATATCTTTGCTGGTAAAACAGGTACAACCAATGATCTGAAAGACAGTTGGTTTGCAGGTATGAGTGAAGAATTTGTTGTTGTGATTTGGGTAGGGTATGATGACAATCGTCCCACAGGATTGACAGGGGCTTCAGGGGCTTTACAAACATGGATTACAACCATGAAAGCTCTGCGACCAACCTCTATACAAAACCCACTTCCACCCGGGTTTGAGTGGGTTTGGCTAGATACTGAGTCAAAACTCAGAGTTAACCGAAGATGCCCCGATAATGCTGTAATAATCCCACTGCAAGCAGAACGCATCCCTCAAGGCATTACAAGCTGTGATTGGAACCGACTAAAAGAACACCCTAAACATCACAAGAGAGGAAAACGCAGATTCTTTTTGCGTTGAAATTTTAATAACTTACAACATTAAGGTATTTGTATTTATGAACAGCCGCATGATGTCCTTAGGAAGCATCCTACTTTTAGTGGGTTGTACTACATTAGAAACCAACCACAAAACTTATAAAACACCCAAACGAATCTATCAATCTACCCCCACAGTTGTGATTCATTCTGAACCAGAAAAAATTGTAATAACAGACCAAATAGAACCTGAAGAGTCATCCACTCCTAAGATTCAAAGGCCTTTTCTTAAACCTACCGAACCTATCCCAGCCGAATTAAGCTTATTAGCCCAAGCCGATCAGTATCGATTAAACCAAAAGTTACACATGGCAGAAGCAACTGTTGAACGTGCGCTTCGAGTCAGCCCTAAATCAGCCAAAGCTTACTTAAAATTAGCACAGATCAAATTAGAATCGAATCAATCAAAAGAAGCTGAGCAATTGGCCTTAAAAGCTTTATCACTTGCCCAATATCAATCAGCAACAGATAAAAGCACTTTTTTCAAATCAGCATGGCGTGTAATTTATGATGCTAGAAAAACTTTAGGCAATAACAAAGGGGCAGAAGAAGCTTTCAATCAATTACAATTTCAAAGCGATATTTAATGATATCTTCATTTTTATTTTAGTTGTCTTTATGTAAAGAGATATTTATTGATCGGCGAATCTTGCTTACTATTGGTTTTTAAGGGTTTAAGTGTACGAATAACTAACTAAGATTTAAAATTTATTAATTAAGAAACTTATAAAAAAACTAAAAAACACAGCCTAACGCACATTAGTTGCAAGCACTTTGATTCTCAGAAAACAGCCATGAGCGATGCGATTTTCGTCACCCTAGGTGATGAAAATCGCATTTTCACGGTAAAAATAAGAATAAAAAAGTTGCTTTTGGCCTTTGCAAGGAGAAATCAACATGAGCCTAGAGGTTTCATCAAGCTCAAGTGTATTAGTAGAAGAGCGTGGCATCGCAGAAGACAACCTATATGTAAATCCTAATGGTGGTACTCCTTTACCATCCTGGCTTGAGAGCGGCTTTTTTAGTCGTGAAGGAGAATTATTTGATTCTCTAGTTTCTGGTGAAACAGCAGGGCCCGCGTTAGCACCTTATATTGCCACCGCTATCGCCCAAAACTTACTCGCATGATAGCCGTTTATAATGTAAATACACCGAATTTTGTAAATTGATTACCATTAACTCACAAATCATCAATGCTGTTGTAAGTATCTATGGTGTTATCATCTCAAGTAAATATCTATAGAGACTGTTCACATGAATAAAAACATTTTTTATCAGGTTTTTTTTTCAGTTTTTATAGCTTTATGCTTGTCGGCCTGCGGTGGAGAAGGGTTTGATTTAAATGATATCCAATCTTCCATAGAAAATATCCAAAATTCTAATCTCTCTGACTCCTCTCCCAACTCTTCTGACCTATACGATTTAATCTTGAACCCTATTCCCGAACCTGAACCTATTAGCAACTTACCACCCACCCCCGAAGCGCCTCAACAGCAACCAATCGTTTCTGCAGAGCAAAAATACTTAACACAGGAAGATGTATTACACAACGCTAAACGAGGTGCTGAGCAGTTAAATATTATGTGTCAGAGAATGACACAAAGTGGCGTAAAAAACCGCGTAACACAAGCCTTTTGTAGTGCTGTAACACCCGACATTAACAGCATTAGAGACCTACAACTCGCACTGGGTCTCAATGTAGATGAAAACGGCAGAAATCGATCCACACAATTTACACTGACAGGTCACTCCAGTTCTCTGGTGATGAAATTTACCAATGCAATTAATCCCAGAGCTATTATTTTTTCATCAATCAACTCATCTCGCAACAATGGTTTAGTTGCAATGGGTTTTGTCAGAGGTGAGCAATTTGCTGAAATCATTGCCGGTCATTTTGATCCAGATAACCCTAACGACCCACGCACCAACGAGTTAGAATTTTACTTATTAAACTTTGAGCAAACCTGTAACAGCAGCCCGGAGCACTGCTCGATGGGTCACTTACTGTCCGACGCAGTGGAGCGAAACTGGACAAGTTGGTCGATGTACCACGAAGAAGATCTTAAAAACACCGTTTTAGATTGCCGCCAATGCCACCAGCCCAATGGAACTGGTACGGCTAAAGCGATGTTAATGCAAGAGTTGGTCAATCCCTGGAATCATTTTTTTAGAGCCAATCGTGATGGGGGCAGAGCTTTATTGGACGATTATGCAAAAGCACATGATGCCAGCGAACCCTATGCCGGTATTGCTGGCAACAGAATCAGAAACTCTGATCCCGAAGACCTTGAAGATTTGATTCGTGCCTTTGGTTTTAATCAGATACCCAACGTGGCTGTTGGTACCTTCAATTCGAGACGAATTGAAAACGAAATTGTCTCTGCCACTCCGGCACAACCGGCAAGCAATGCCGTTTCTGGCACAAGTGCTACTTGGCAACAACTCTATGAACGTAATGTTCGAGGTGAAACCATTCAGGTGCCTTATCATGATGTTAAAATTACAAACAGCTCTGAATTGGATGCTATGGCAACTACCTACAGAGCTTATATGCAAGGCAGTATTACAGATATGCCAGATATACGCGACATCTTTAAAGAATCAGATTTACGCAACATGGGCTTTAAAGTCCAAGCTGGACTGGACGGTCGCGGTATACTCATACAAGCTTGCACGCAATGCCACAATGACACTTTAGACCAAACCATTTCTCGGGCTAATTTTAGTGTTAATATTGATAGGATGAGTGTCTCAGAATTAAAAATTGCGCAGCAACGTATTCAAATGCCAGAAGATCACCTTTTGGTGATGCCTCCTTCTCGCTTCAGGGTTTTAGACGCAAATGAGCGTCAAAGGCTGGTGAATTATTTAGAAACCATTATTCAGCAAAAATCTCTACAATAGTTAGGGCGCGTTGAAATTTCATAAATTGGCCAAAATCAACCGCGTGTTTTTTGCGTCGGATGAATTTTATTGTTAGGCAATCTCTCATAGTTAAGATCAAAGCCATATTTTTCACTTAGCTGTTTTGAAGCACTCTTTGCTCTCTGAAAATAATCATGCATATCCTTACTACTTTCTGCCAAACGTTTTTAAGTTTTGTATTTTTCTACCAATGCTTCATTTAGAATCATCCTCATTCTCCTCAGCCAAAAACCTTTAAAACATGGGTATTTGAAATATATCAGTCCGGCTCAGGGATCTAACATTTGATAAAACCACGGCAAATCCGGAAGAGCCAGGAAAAACAGCCATGAGCGATGTAATTTTCGTCATTCCAGGTGATGAAAATTATATTTGCACGGTAAATAAACAATATTCTACCTTAAATTAATAAATCACAAAAACGTCTAAATATTTAGAGTTTCAAATTCCTATAAACTTCTGTAAACTTTACCCATTTAGATCTATGGAGCATATCTAAATTTAGTAAACTTAAGCGCTATATAGCAATATAATATTACTGATCAGTTACATACTGTGTGATTTAAAGTGGTGGAATAATGCTGTAGCATAAAACGTATTAACAAAAAGCGAGATGGATTTCAAAGATTCATCTCGCTTTTTTGTGGGAGCTTGTTACATTGATTAGGCAAAAAGCACTACTGGCATTGGCTGATGGCACTGTTTTTTGGGGTAAGTCCATTGGAGCTCCTGGAGTTAATGTTGGTGAAATTATATTCAATACTTCTATGACGGGTTACCAAGAAATCCTTACAGATCCCTCTTATACAGAGCAAATAGTCACACTGACGTACCCTCATATCGGCAATATAGGTATAAATTCAGAAGACGTAGAGGCTCAAAAAATTTGGGCAAAAGGACTCGTTATTAAGAGTCTATCACCTATTGTGAGTAATTGGCGCGAGCAAGGGAACCTATCTGACTATTTACAAGGCTACCAAATTCAAGGTATTGCAGATATTGATACACGCGCCTTAACACGCATTATTCGTCAAAGCGGCGCCCAAAGTGCTTGTATTATGGCCGGTGATCAACTCGATGAAAAGCTGGCTATCAATCATGCGCAAGCTTTTCCTGGCCTACTAGGTATGGACTTAACCAAAGTAGTCACCACGCAAAAGGTCTATTCTTGGCATCAAGGTACATGGCAGCCGGGACAAGGCCACAAAGAAATCAATACTGAAACAGGAACACGTGTTGTTGTACTAGACTTTGGCATTAAACATAATATTCTACGTTTATTAGTTGATCATGGCTGTAAAGTCACGGTGGTGCCTGCTCATTTTAACGCCCAAGATATTTTGAAACTCTCTCCAGCAGGCGTATTTTTATCTAATGGGCCAGGCGACCCAAAAGCCTGTCATTATGCAATTGAAACCATCCGAGCATTACTAGAGACTAATATACCCATATTTGGTATTTGTCTTGGACATCAACTCTTAGCTCTGGCCAGTGGTGCCCAAACTCTAAAAATGAAATTTGGGCACCACGGAGCCAACCATCCAGTACAAGATCTAGCAAACGGGACCGTATTAATCACTAGTCAAAATCATGGGTTTGCTGTAGACCAAGATACCCTGCCTGAACACTTAGAAATAACCCACCTCTCCCTGTTTGACAAGAGTGTTCAAGGTATAAGAAGGAAAGACCGATTAGCTTTTGGCTTTCAAGGACATCCTGAAGCCAGCCCTGGACCCAGCGATGCCCGCAATTTATTCAAAACCTTTATGCAAAATATGATAAGAGACCAATAACTTATGCCAAGAAGAACCGATATTCACACCATCCTTATTTTAGGAGCAGGGCCAATTATCATAGGACAAGCCTGTGAATTCGACTATTCAGGAGTACAAGCTTGTCGTGCCTTAAAGGAAGAAGGGTATCGAGTCGTTTTAGTCAATTCCAATCCCGCCACTATCATGACAGACCCTAATTTAGCCGATCGTACCTACATTGAGCCAGTCACTTGGCCTTGTGTGGCCAAAGTGATTGAAAAGGAACAGCCTGATGCACTGCTACCCACTATGGGTGGGCAAACCGCTCTAAACTGTGCTTTGGACTTAGCACGGGAGGGTGTTTTAGAACGTTTTAATGTCGAGCTCATCGGTGCCAGTCAAGAAGCCATTGATAAAGCAGAAGATCGAGAGCAATTCGATCAGGCCATGAAAAAAATCGGTCTGGCAACACCTAAATCAGCCATTGCTCATAGCTTAGAAGAAGCCTTACAAGTCCAAGCCCAACTAGGTTTCCCTTGTGTCATCAGGCCCTCCTTTACACTGGGTGGCAGTGGCGGTGGTATTGCCTACAACATCGAAGAATTTATCGAAATTTGCAAAAGAGGTTTGGAGCTTTCCCCTACCAGTGAACTGTTAATTGATGAATCACTCCTCGGCTGGAAAGAGTTTGAAATGGAAGTAGTACGAGACAAGCGAGACAACTGCATTATTGTCTGCTCTATAGAAAACCTAGATCCAATGGGTGTTCACACAGGGGACTCCATCACCGTCGCCCCAGCACAAACACTAACAGATAAAGAGTATCAACGCATGCGCGATGCTTCAATCGCCGTACTCAGAGAAATTGGCGTTGAGACAGGCGGCTCTAATGTACAATTCACCGTCAACCCTGCTGACGGTACCTTATTAGTGATTGAAATGAACCCTAGAGTCAGCCGCTCATCGGCTCTGGCCTCAAAGGCCACGGGCTTCCCTATTGCCAAAATTGCAGCAAAATTAGCCATTGGTTATACCCTGGATGAATTGCGCAACGATATTACAGGCGGTGTCATTCCTGCTTCTTTTGAGCCCACTATTGATTACGTGGTTACCAAAATTCCTCGTTTTAATTTCGAAAAGTTTCCACAAGCTGACGCCAACCTGACCACACAAATGAAATCTGTTGGCGAAGTCATGGCAATCGGTAGAACTTTTCAAGAGTCCTTACAAAAAGCGTACAGAGGATTGGAAGCCGGCTATGTTGGTCTGGACCCACAAACAGAAATTAACCGACCTGATTTAAAGCTGCACCTAAAAGAGCGTTTGAAGTCTCCTACTCCAGAGCGACTCTTAATCATAGCTGACGCCTTCAGAGCCGGTTGGTCTTTAGCCGATGTAAGCGCGCTCACTCAAGTTGACCCCTGGTTTTTAGCACATATTCAAGACCTTATCACGCTTGAAAAACAAACACAAACTGCAGGCTCTGTGTCTAATCTTGATGCTACAACCTTACGCCACTTGAAACAAGCAGGCTTTTCTGATGCACGCCTGGCACAACTGTTAAACAGCGACGAAGCCAGCATACGGCAAGCACGCCAAGATCTCAACATTCGACCTGTCTTTAAGCGCGTCGACACTTGCAGTGGTGAATTCGAATCTGATACAGCTTATCTTTATTCGACTTACGAAACCGAATGCGAATCTAAACCCAATCAGCGACCCAAAATCATGATCTTGGGAGGAGGCCCCAATCGTATTGGCCAGGGCATTGAATTCGACTACTGTTGTGTTCATGCCTCTTTTGCGGCAAAAGAGGCTGGATTCGAAGCCATTATGGTCAACTGCAACCCTGAGACCGTTTCGACCGATTACGATATCTCAGACCGACTATACTTCGACCCCATCACACTAGAAAATGTCTTAGAAATTGTAGATCTTGAACAACCCACCGGTTTGATTGTTCAATTTGGTGGCCAAACTCCTCTAAAGTTAGCTAAAGCTCTAGCAAAACAGGGTGTTAAAATCTTAGGGACCAGCCCTGATGCGATTGATCGTGCAGAAGATCGGGAACGTTTTCAACTTTTAGTTAAAACACTGGGTTTATTACAACCACCGAACAAGTTAGCTACCAGCGTAGAAGAAGGTTGCAACCATGCTCATCAATTAGGCTACCCTCTCGTAGTGCGTCCTTCCTATGTACTGGGCGGACAAGCGATGAAAGTTGTATTTAGTGAAAAAGACTTAAGGCAATATTTAAACACAGCTGTTCAAGCTTCCCATGACTGCCCTGTACTTTTAGATCACTATTTAAACAATGCAATAGAAGTTGATGTCGATGCTATTTGTGATGGAAGTGAAGTCATTATCGGCGGCATCATGCAGCATATTGAGCAAGCAGGCATACACTCTGGAGACTCTGCCTGCAGTATACCTCCTTACGCTCTATCCTCTGACTTAGTCGAAACCCTGCGTCAACAAACCCGAAAAATAGGGTTGGAGCTTGGTGTCATAGGATTAATGAACATTCAATTTGCTATTCAAGATGAACAAGTATATTTATTAGAAGTCAATCCGCGTGCTTCTCGTACTGTGCCCTTTGTCTCCAAAAGTATCGGTGTGTCACTGGCTAATATCGCAGCTAAATGTATGATGGGCATCAGCCTTGCAGAACAAGAACTCACAGAAGAACTGGCAAAATATAAAAAGAAAGAAGACTCACAACACATTTGTGTCAAAGAATCTGTCTTCCCCTTTGCTAAATTCCCTGGTGTTGACCCTATTTTAGGCCCAGAGATGAAATCAACCGGAGAAGTCATGGGCATTGGTGAAACTTTTTCAGAAGCTTTTTTAAAAGCAATAGAAGGATCAGGAGATACTCTACCCACAGAAGGCCAAGTCTTTATCAGTGTTAAAGATTACGATAAACCCAAAGCCATAGAAGTCGCTCAAGAACTGATCGAAATAGGTTTCAATTTAGTTGCCACCACAGGCACAGCCGAGGCTCTAAGCGCAGCTGGGTTGGCAGTTAAAAAGGTCAATAAAGTCAAAGAAGGTCGCCCACACATCGTTGACTGGCTAAAAAATGGGGAAATATCCTTAATTATTAACACAACAGAAGGCCCCCTAGCCATAGCTGATTCCTACGAAATACGACGAACCGCATTACAGCAAAAGGTCTATTATACAACCACTCTATCAGCTGCGAAAGCTATCTGCATGTCTCTTCAGTACAACGGGAAAAAAGAAGTACGATGTTTACAAGAGCTGTATTACTAGAGGATAATTACGATAAACAACTATTCATTAGATTTTAAATATAAAATTAGAGACAGCTTATGTCACAATCGAATCGCTATCCCATGACACCTGAAGGTGAAAAAAAGCTACAAAAGGAACTAAAGTGGCTTAAATCTGTAGAGCGCCCTAGAATTATCGAAGCCATAGCAGAGGCACGTGCCCACGGTGATCTAAAAGAGAATGCTGAATACCACGCTGCAAGGGAACAACAGGGCTTTACAGAAGGGCGTATTCAAGAAATAGAAGCCAAACTTGCCGCTGCACAAGTCATTGATGTTACTAAAGTTGCTAACGGTAACAAAGTTATCTTTGGTGTCACCGTACATATTGTCGATACTGAGACCGACACAGAGAAAGCTTACAAAATTGTAGGCGATGATGAAGCCGACATGAAAGAAAACAAAATTTCAGTGAACTCACCCATCGCTCGAGGCTTAATTGGCAAAGAGGTAGGAGACGTTGTGCAAGTAAAAACCCCAGGGGGAATCATAGAGTATGAAATTGATGCAGTTGAGCACATTTAAGATGATAAGGTAACCAACTAAAATCAAACAAAAGGCGATGAGAGTTATAACAAGGCAAAAACTATGAAAGCACGTGCAGCCATTGCTTGGCAAGCAGGCCAACCTCTAGAAATTGAAGAAATTGAAGTCGAAAAGCCCAAGGTGGGTGAAGTATTAGTGCAAGTAGTTGCGACTGGTGTATGTCACACAGATGCCTATACACTTTCTGGTTCTGATCCTGAAGGTTTATTTCCTTCCATTCTTGGCCATGAAGGGGGGGCAATTGTAGTAGAAACTGGCCCTGAGGTGAAAACACTCAAGCCGGGCGATCATGTCATTCCACTCTACGTGCCCGAATGCGGCCATTGCACTTTTTGTCAGTCACCCAAAACCAATCTCTGCCAAACCATCCGTACAACACAAGGACAGGGACTTATGCCCGATGGCAGCAGCCGCTTTTCCATTAATGGCAAAATGCTCTATCATTATATGGGCACTTCAACTTTTTCAGAATATACCGTACTACCCGAAATTGCCTTAGCCAAAATAAACCCTGCTGCCCCCCTAGAAAAGGTCTGTTTGCTCGGTTGTGGAATCACCACGGGCATCGGTGCCGTGCTCAATACAGCCAAAGTCGAGCCTAACTCAAGTGTTGCAATCTTTGGTCTAGGTGGCATAGGCTTGAGTGTAGTACAAGGTGCCGTTATGGCCAAAGCAGAACGCATCATTGCTATTGACACCAACCCCAACAAGTTCGAAATAGCTAAACAGTTGGGTGCAACCGACTGTATCAACCCTAAAAATCACGCCACCCCGATTCAAGACGTGCTGATAGAGCTCACTCAAGGTGGTGTGGATTACTCATTTGAATGTATTGGCAACACTGATATCATGCGTGCAGCCCTCGAATCGTGCCACAAAGGTTGGGGTGAGTCGGTCATCATCGGTGTTGCCGGTGCAGGAGAAGAAATCAGTACCCGCCCGTTCCAATTAGTCACAGGTCGTGTTTGGCGTGGTACCGCTTTCGGCGGGGTCAAAGGACGCAGCCAACTGCCTAGCTATGTTGAACAATACATGCATGGCGCTATCAAACTAAACGAAATGATCAGTTACACCATGCCCTTAGAAGACATCAACCGCGCCTTTGATTTGATGCATGAAGGCAAAAGTATTCGATCTGTTATTTTGTTTTGACACTACAGCAGTGTCTATGACTAATTTCGCTGCTGACAAGCAGCGGGAGGCGCTAACAAACAATTGGGTGTATTTAACAGATTAGAAACACCATCACACCCCGTCCCGAAAGCAATTATGATTAACATAAGTACTCCATTCTTTCTCATCTCCACTTCTCCTTAATTCCTTGTTATTACTATAATTAGATTTCTTTCTTTTATTTCTAGCGTTATAAGCTTAGCTAAGTTATATCAAACAAACCATAATTACAAGTCATGACCTACAATCAGTACGATATACTTATATATACAGGGCCATCCTATATAGAGAAACCTTAAAGCTCAAAACGGGTCAATACTATCAATGTTTGTAATATTCACAATGCATAGTGCCTCTTCATTTTACACTCCTGGAGTTTTGGTCCATGAAAAAACAAAACATACAAACTCTCTTAACAAAACTTTTGATATGCCTTATGTATACCTGCAAGACAACATTACCTGCAATAGCACAAGAAACAATGAATTGGTCTAAGCCAGATACAATCCAGTTACAAAAAACCTTAACGCCCTTGCAATACCAAGTGACTCAGAAGGGCGCAACAGAGCCTCCTTTTAAAAATCAATATTGGAATCATAATGAACCAGGCATTTATGTTGACATCGTCTCAGGTGAACCCTTATTTGCATCTATTGACAAATACAAATCAGGAACGGGATGGCCAAGCTTTACTCAACCTTTAGAGCCTGATAATATTGTTTATAAAGATGATTTCAAACTTTGGCTCAAGCGTACAGAAATTAAAAGCAAAGCAGCAAATTCACACTTAGGGCATGTCTTTGATGATGGGCCCAAGCCCACTAATAAGCGTTACTGCGTTAACTCTGCAGCCTTACGTTTTATTCCCGCTGATAAACTAGAGAAAGCTGGCTACGGCCAATATGTTTCATTATTTTTTAACAAGCCTTAACTTATGTTAAAAAAAATTTTCTTTTTAATAGCCGGATTTTTTTTTGGTGTCTACTACTATTGTTGGGAATTTTTTGAGTACTTTAGAGCCATCATTAAATACTATCGTCATCCAAGTTTCGCAAAAGCCGATAGTCTCATACAAATTTTTTATTTTTTCACTAATATTGATCGACGCTGCTATAATTTCCTCAAAAAATTCCCTGCCAGTGAAGTCCAATATTGGTATGGTGAAACCCCTCTAACCACTTTTGATACTATTTGCCAAGCACTGGCCTTGACACCGCAAGACACCTTATATGAATTAGGTTCAGGGCGTGGACGGCTAGTGTTTTTTACCGCCTTGGTTAAACAAACACGGGCTGTGGGTATAGATCTCAACCCCATATTCATCAATCGTGCCCGACGCATTAAACGCTGGTTGCATCTGAGCAACGTTGAATTCATTGAAAAAAGTATCATGGAAGTAGACTTAAAAGAAGCATCTATTGTCTACCTCTACGGATCAGCATTTGAAAAAGAGGCTTTGCCTAATCTCATGTCTATGCTCTGCACCGCATCGAAAGGAACCCGAATTGCTACCGTGTCTTTCCCATTAATCGACTACTGTGACGATAATCTCTTTATGATCACTGATACTTTTTGGGTACGCTTTGTTTGGGGAGAAGCACCTGTTTATATCCATCAAAAACTAAGATAACTGATCTCCCTTCCATTTAAAACAAATACTCTCAGCAACATTGGCGATCATTCAGTTATATAGTCTCTGGTATTTTTTCAATACTCAAGTTCCCAGGAGAGTCAGGAGGACTGTTTGACAAGAAAAAACGTCTCTTATCAATGCCTACATTACCCACATTATCTTTTATCTGAACTTCTAAAATATAGCTTTTTCCAAACTCTAAAGTACTCGGAGCTGTCACTGTGACAACTCCATTGACCGTCGCCTTACTCATGTTAGGTGTTAACACAATCGGAGCATTCGCTTGATTGGTTTGTTGATAATATTGAACGCGTAATGAAGACCAATCTAAGCCAGAGTGTGCATCAACAAACCCAATTTCAAATATATTATTTCTACTGGTAGCACCACGCTTTGGCGTAAAAACATTAATGATAGGCAAACTGTTATCCTCTGTATATCCAAACCCATTGGTTTGCACAAAATCTATAGGGCTCCCTAAATCAACCCATCGAGCAATGGTTCTCTTATCATCGTCTTTAAGATTCAACACAGGATGAGCCGGATAATCGATATCCTCACTTCTTTCCCCATTGGTACGACCATCCAGCCTCTGACCGTATGCGATCCATACTAATAAACTTTGCCGTGCTTGTGGCACTCGTATGTATCGACTACGCTGAGGTTTGACATATTTACCGCCAGAGCCGTTGCTTTCATCGGTCAATACCGCATAGAGATCATCAGCACTCATATTGTCAAATACTAAAGAGGAAGCACTGCCTCCACTGGAATGGCATGAGTTACACTTAGCCTCAAATATCGGCATGACATCTCGTCTGAATTCAACGGTCATCGAACGTCCCGAATGGAACTTCACTCCATTACTAGATCCAACTTTTGCAAGTACAGGTATTGACCCAGACGTTAAATCCCACAACCCATCGGCAACTCTTGCATCCTGACCACTGACACCTGGAACGCCCGTAATACTTTTAGCTTTACCAGCTTCAGTCGTTGCAAAATCAAGCGGCTCAACAGCGTGCGCATGGCAACCACCACAATCAACCCGCTTTTCACCCGGTTTCAACGCACGCCACGTCAACTCACTGATCAAAGTCATACCATTCTTATCGAGTGTTTGAATCAAAAAAGGCGTTTCAGCCGGTATCTTAGCAACCCACGATGTATCTGGATTGCCTTGTTCATCTAACGTATTTTTATGTGTCAGAGGAAATTCGCCAATAATTTCCCATCGTTCACTATGCAGTGAGCCATAACGGGCAACCACATCATTAAGACGTTTGTCATGCAAATAACCAGAAATAGAATTCCATCTGGCGCGATCAATAAACTTTCTGATGGGTTTAGTAAAAGGCTTTGGAGGGGTCCCTATAATTCTCACAGCATAAATATCACTGTTAGTAAATACACCGGCCTCAGCCCCCTGTATCGTCCAATTCCCATCATGAAACTCCCGACCGGCTGGTGATTGGAATTTCTCAGGGTCTGAACTATCCCGATTGTACATCGATGATGTTCCAACCAGCGCTGTCGCTTCAGCCGTATCAATACGAGAATCGGCGCTGCCTGTTTCAGCCAAACTGGGCAGTTTCTCTGGCTTTTCAACTCCCATTAAACTTTTATACGTCACCACAGCACGCGGCCATATTTCATTATAATCCGGACTGTCTTTGATTTTTACCAGTTCTTTAGGATCATTCACCAATGTATTAGCTGCATTTTTGATAAGATAAATTCCTGACTTCAACGGTTTACAATTATCTGGCTGACAAGCCGACAAGAAATGATTCGTTGAGCCAGAAGAGTAAGCGACCAACATGTCACCGTCTGTTGATACTGAAGGCATAGAGTATTTACCTGATAGATTCGGTGCAGGCCTATCACTAGGGCTTGTGTGAGGAGTCATATTCAGTGTGCCTTTCCTATCAAACTCACGATAACTGACTCTAAAATTCTTACCAAAAGGCTCTCTTTGATCAATAGAATAACGTAGGAAATCAGGGCCTTCACTCGAGATAGGATAGCGTAACAACGCACCAAAACCGTAGTCAAAACTTGGATAATACCACCCGGAAACAATCTGTTCATCAGGTAGTTGAGTAATAAAGTGTTCCACGTTTTTATGATGGTCATGAGGTTCAGTAAATTGTCTCATATTCGAACCATCAGGGTGAACGGTAAAAAGACAGGTCATTGCATAACGAAACTTTAACGCAACATCTTGCCAAGTTGAAAACAGAATTCTGCCGTCTTTCAACTGCAATGGATGCTGCACCATATGCAAACTGCCCGTCTCTAAGCGATGTAAATTAGACTTTACAGCAGAATTTGCACTACCATCATGATCATCCATGACATACATCTGTTGAACACTACTGTTTACTACAGCATCTGTCCCAGGGTTTAACGCCGTTAAAGCCGACCGATTTGAGGTAAAAAGCACTCGACCGTCAGATAAGGGTACTGGAGCCATATCACGAATCTTACGAAAACTCGACTGATCATGCTCAGTCGTATTATTGCCTGCATAGAGTAAACTATCAAAGCCATCATCATAGGTTAATCGAATCGGTGTATAAGGTGCGCCTTTACTCAAGTCAATCTTATAAATCCAGCTTGCTGAAGCTTTAGAAGCCTCTTCAATAAGCGAATAATAAACATACTTGGCATCATATGAAATAAATGGGTCCATGACACTACAGTCCGTACAATCAACCAATATAATTTCAGTGCCATTTGGCTTCAGTAAAACAAGGTCGGCTCCGGCTGCGATCAGATAAGGCTTCTCTCCTTGCGGAATCGTCACAAAAGAGTCTTTAGGACCCGGATAACGAACATAAACAATATCATAATCAACGCCCACATCTTGTGGAGCAGCAGCTACAAAAAAAGGACACAGTAAAGTAAATAACAGTAGTGTCCGTATTAATCGTATCAATAAAAATGGTTCTTTCACCTTATTACATAAAATCATGCTTTAATTCTCTCAGCATACAAGTTATAAACAAACCCAAAACAATCTTTCTCAAAGCCCATAATGAGCATTTTGTATACTTTTCATGCTTATAATAGCCATGAACGACGAAATTTTCGTCATTTAATTAACAAAAAGCGAACTTTCATAGTAAAGTATTGTTAACCAAATAACTCTTACTATATTTGAGATAGGCCAATACTCAAGTATTTGATATCAAATTTATGAACTACCTCAATATTTAACGAAAAATAAAGAGCATTATGATACTAGACATCCTATTGCGGATAAAAAATATACGCCGTCAATAGGAGTGCTTTCATTTTAATTCTGATCAAACAGGTTACTTCTCAAGCCACAGTCCATATGTTTATTTGATATACTAGTGACAAGGCAATCCGGATGAGTTTTTATGCTGAATGTTTTATTATTTTTATCGACCTACTGCAGCGGTATTGTCTGTGCCTTAGTCTATTCTCATATCTATATTTTTGTAGTCTATCAAGCCATCTATTTCTTTAACCCTTTATCCAGGTGGTGGAGCAGCTATATTCCAAGCCTATCTTATTCATTATATGCTGTTGTGATAATGATGGGTTTGTTTCTATTGAACTTCAGACAATACAACAAAAACTCTTTGCTCAAAGTACCTCAAATTAAGTATATGTATCTTCTATTACTGCTTTATACTTTGGCCTCATTTTATGCAGTTTTACCTGCCTCTCATAATCTAGCCCTCAATTACTATGCAAAGTTAATTATCACCATGAGCATCGCCTACAAGTTATGCGACACAGACAAAAAGCTAAACATTATTTTATATGGTTATATTTACGGCGCTTGGTATATTAGCTTTGTAGCTTTTCAAACCGGACGTAACTATGGAGGAAGAGTTGAGGGCATTGGCACCGTTGATTCCCCGGATGCCAATGGTCTGGCAGCCGCTATAGCTCCCAGTTTAGTCCTTTGTTTGTATTATTTTTGGATATCAAACAACATAAAAGTAAAAGTCTTAATAGCTATTGCTGGGGCTTTTATCGCCAATGCCATTGTTTTAATTAATAGTCGTGGTTCATTTTTAGCTGTGGTAGCCAGTGGTGGCTATTTTATGTATTACATGTATTTTTCTCGATTTAAAAGAAATAATCAAAAGAAAATGGCTGTTTTTATAACAATTTTCGGCTCGATGGCTTTGCTTTATGTCGTTGACGATAGCTTTATCGAACGCATGTCTACCTTAACAACTCAATCTACCAATGATACAGAAAGAGAAACTGGGGCAACTCGCTTTATCTTTTGGCAATCAGCCTGGGAAATGGCCAAAGATCATCCCTTTGGAGCAGGCAACAGAGGCTTTGATTTTTATGCGCCCTATTACATTCCAAAAAATGTTCATACCGGCGGCCAATTAAACCGCTCTGTTCATTCTACTTGGTTTGAAGCACTTTCTGAAATAGGCTACCCAGGCTTACTCACATTGATCATGATGATTTACATGAGTTTTAGAACAACCAAAAAGTGCAAAAAGCAATTACAAGCTATAGGAGACACTGATACTTACTTTAAAATAATTGCTATTGAAGCTACCTTCATTGCATTTATTGTAGCAATGACTTTTATGAATAGGATGAGAGCAGAAATTCTCTATTGGTGCGTTCTATTTACAGCGTGTGCTTATAATATATATGTGTTAAAGCCTGCATTAAGTACTGGATCGGAAAGATCACTCCCGCTAGCTTCAAATCCTAAAAGTGTACATAGCTAAGACATAATACAATTTATAAGAAGCACTGTGTCGGTGACTTGTACCATCCTAAAGCGTGCTTTAGCATTGGAAATGATTATTGATCAAGCAACCCATAAAGTATATGCAACGATGGATTACAGTAAATTGGAAGCTCAAGCTGCTGTATTACATGTAATGGAAAAAGAGAAATTTTGGTAATATCGAAGGAGGTGAAAATGAACGTTCTATCGAGATTCTTGGGCAAGAGGAAAAATAGCTCAACTGACCTGGAAAGTAACTCTAATATACGACTTAAACAACTTTGGGTGCTGACATGTGCTGGTTGCAGTCGGAATTTTATTCTAGGGGTAAACGCTACTGCGGCATGTTGGGAGGAAGTTTATACTCTTGGCAGAGGGTCACTAAATCCGGAAGATGTCATAGGGAAGTTACAATCAAATGGAGGTGGAAATGATTTGATTGGTGATACGGAACATTATCAGCCGATTCCTCATAATCTTAATGATGGTCATTTTATGTCGCACAAGTACTCGTCTCGTCTTTTGAGGAAGGCACTTGAATCGGGTCAAAAGAGAAAATGGGATTGCAATCACTGCAAACAGAAAGATAATGCATATCCTCAAATTCCAAAAAGCTTTGCATAACCAAGCTGTCAATGTGACGTGCTTACGCTGCGCTCCAGCACGCAAATTACAGCAACGTTAGGCGACCCCAAGCGCCCAGAGTCTAGCATTTCACCAACAGGGCGTTCAGGGTTTCCTAGTACTTTTTGATCAACAAAATTGGATAAAAAATGCTTGAAAACGGTCAATTTCGATCAATTTTATTACAAATCCTAGTTTGCCTCA
>JANQJO010000077.1 GCA_028281605.1 Pseudomonadales bacterium | reverse complement strand
ACGCACTGCTGGAGCGGCGACAGGAAGAAGCTGAAAACAGAAAATTGGCCAAAATATAATCATAAAAAATGATCAGGTCATTTTCTTATAGCTATAGTAATGTCCAAGGAAATGTGACAATTACAGCTAGTTCAGATGCAAATGCCAAGGGTGAGTTTAATATACCGACCAATCTATATGGTTTGACATATCATGAAGCTAGAAAGAATTTATTAAAATCTGGCTGGATACCAAATAAACAGCATTGGCTTCACGGAGACTCGGTGGATGTTAAAAGCGGCAATGGGCCAGATTTTTGGAAGAAAGGCTATCATGAGCTTGATTCATGTAGTGGCACTGGATACGCTTATTGTAAATTTGAGTTCTTTGATCCAAGCAAGCGCGTTCTAGTAGTGATAACAGAAGGTGAAGAATATGAAGATGGCCCACATGCAAAAGTTGCTCGTGTATATTTTAAAGAATGAAAAATGTTTCTAACAAATAGCTGCACCGGACAAAATACTCGCTGCGCTCGCATTTTTCCGGTGAGCTAGGCGTTAGCCCTATTCAGAACATACATCGGCGAAATCAAACAGGAGAAACCGTACACATGAAAGTTGCAGAGAACATTATAGCCTTACTATTAATGTTAGTTACGATACAAGCATGTCAGACCAATAACGTGAATCATAAAGGTAGCGCCGGACACGTGAGTAGTGGGGAGGAGCTGATTCTTAAAGGGCGAGTATCAGTGCCGTTGCCTGAAAGTTATGAAAAATTGCTTCTTGATGAGTATGCATTGATCATTACTGCGCCAGAATATACTGTCGTGTACCGATGGATAGATCAAAAAGAAGTAGAGTTTATTGGTTCAAATAAGTCTCCGTACCACTTTTTTGAAAGTGTTTTCAATAACCCAGTCTCAGATGTAGAGCAGAGGTTCTTAGAGGGTTTAAAAGATGAGGTGTACCAACCCAATTCACCTGGCAACCTTGAGTTCTACTATTTTAACAATGGCGACGGTCGACAAATATACATTCTATCTAAGTCTTTGAGTTTTGTTGTTGAGGTCACTCATAAAGGTGACGGCGACAAGTACATCAATAGCGTTATTACACATTCTAAACTTCAATAAAGGGGATCTAACATGGAGTCTATCACCGAGCAAGAGAAGAACAATTTTAGGGAGTTTCTATCCACCATATATGGCCCGCAAGCCAATAACTGGAACATCAATCCGAAGGTCCTGAAGTTATTTGGTGAGCTGTTGCAATCCAGCGAATCATGCAGTCGTTACATGGACATGGCTCCTCGTCCGTTTGTTGCTGGAAACGTCATAAAATGGACGAGCAAACAAGCACGAGATGCTATTATACGCCACTTGAAAAACGGCGGTAAGCATTACTTGATCTGTCTTCGCGCAGCAGGCGCGCGAATGAAACCCCAATTCTACCTCGCATCACAGGGCCTGTAGGCTAACAAATAAGCTCAAGCGGACGCTGAAAAGCGCGCCGCTTAGCTTGACGTTATAGCCATTTTATTCAAACAGGGGTCGATATTTTGGGATACACAATACCAAGCAAAATTGTCAAACAAAACCTAGAAAGCCAGTCGGAAAGCACATTTACGCTTGATGTTATTCAGGACAATCAATTAACCTTATTCTTAAAGTTGAGTCCTTCACAGACTATTTCAATAATTAACGGAGCTCCAATTGAGATAATTATTACTAACCCATTCCTAGAACCTAATACCATCACATTTCGCCTGAATGATATTATCGATACTCCATTTTGGATCTCAAAAATATTTACAAACCCCATCAACCAAGCTGTCCCAAGTTCTATTGAAAGCAACTTATCACCAATAGCATCAAACCTTGTCGAAGTTGAATACATTCAAGTCGCGCTGTATGATTGGGATATTTACTGTTTATACTCCGAAAAAAAGAAACTTAAAAAACCAAATTATACAATTTCAGAATGGTTAGCCACTGCAAATCAAATAGACAAATTTTACTCCAATCATATTGCTCAATTAAATTCAGGCTATAGAATAAAAATCGACCCATTAAAAAACTTACCTACCCATTGGTATATAAATATAAATCACACTCATAATATCGCTCCTGAGCCTTATATTCTGACAACGAATAAGAATTCTAAACGATTATTGATTACAGAGTACACTAATAGTGGAAAACATGGGTACTTTCAGGAAAATTCCATTGCAATACAAGTATATAATCTGTTTCAAGTTCATAATGAGTTCTTTATATCGCCTCGCCTAAAGGACAATACGGAGCTTACTGATTTTGTAATCTGTTTTCATGATATAACCGTTTTGGTCGAATCAAAATCAACATCACCATATATTGATAAACCAAGAAGTATCAAATCGGTTGAAAAAGCGCTAACGAAACTTGTTCATAAAGCATTTCTTCAGCTTTCCAAAGCTTATGAAATAGTCCAGAATAATCCTGCTCAAATAGAAAATCCCATATTGCGTTCTCATTGCCAAAGTGCAAATTTATTTATTTCAATTTGTGTAATTGATGATCCTTATATGATAAATTCAAGAGCGCTGATTTCTTCATTATCCAACTCAAATCTATCAAGTTCTAAAATTCAGAGTTACATTCTCAGTTTTGAAAGCTTTGTTGGTTTAATTCAATACTCATCAACCCGAAGTAGCTTTATAAATTCCTTGATTAACATATCATCTCAAAACATACCCGAAGACACCATCCCTTTAATCAATTTTGGTTTTAAGTAACGTGTAATTCCATGTTTACCTTATAGAATCATGACTGTAACAAGTCGTTGCACCTGACACGCTGGCACGTGGTAGCATTGCGGCGCAAAAATTTTCAAGCATTCGTGGTAATCTAAGACCAGTCCACCCCTCCGCGTGCAGGTAAACTCGGTCGTTATGCTCCAAAAGCTCCGCTTGTCTTTTCTAAATTAATTTAAAAAACTGTTGATTCGTCCAGACATTTGGTGTTTTATAGCAGGTGCAGTGTTCACTCTGAGGAGGGTATTTCTAACTGTAAATTCTTAACTTAAAATAAGCGCTACCCCTAGGTGCGTCAACACCGAGAGGCAGCTAACCACAACAGATATTACGAGTATCCATTATGGCTAAACACAATAGTACGCCAGAGCCTCGCTCGGCCCAAGCTTTTTCTGAAAATAACGCTTCGGAATTTCCTTATTTCCGTCAAATCAAAGTCTGCCAGTCATGCTACGTTCCGGCTTACAACCCCTATAAGCATAACCAATGCGCTAAATCCGTGCCTTGGATACAACTTAAGGGGCTTTGGCTTAATCAAGCTGGTTTTAACATCGACACGCCACTTTCAGTAGAGGTCAGGCAAGGTTGTATTACCCTCAAAACCCAGTCTTCCACTGGCTAAGTATTTAGTTTATATTCTGTATTTTGTGCCAATTCATAGTTGGGATGGCATAACAAGGCTATCAAATTGACGGCTTTGGAGTTGCTTGTTTTTTGGTAGCGTAGCGTTAAACCAAAAAACAAGCAACTCCAAAGCCGCAATTTATAGCGACGTTAGAGCTTAAATTTAGTCGAAATGGAAAGTTATGAGTTTTGAGGAAGAGTTAGCAAAATTAAATGAAGATTATTTCTTCAAGGAGTTCACGTTCTCAAAAACTACTTTTCAACCGACACCAAAAGATGAAGTCGAGTTGGCTGACAATATTGTTTGGGTTGATAATTTATTAATAGCCTTTCAGATTAAAGAGCGTAATATTTCAGGTGAAACAACATCTGAAGATGAAGAGCGTTGGTTTGCTCGCAAGGTTGTAACAAAAGGAACAAAACAAATACGAGACACACTTAATTATCTACAAGAAAATGAAAGAATAGAATTAGAAAATCATCGCGGACATATTTTTCATCTTGAAAGCAAAAATATAAACACTGTGCATAAAGTTGTATGTTACTTACCAAATCCAGCACTCTCCGAACAGAGCAAGATGAAAAAATACCATACAAGCAGCTCTGTTGGCGTGATACATCTAATCCCTGCTAACGACTATCTTGGTTGTGTACAAACACTACTTACACCATCAGAGCTATCCGAGTATTTCTCCTTTAGAGAAGAGTTAATAAGTATCTGGGATGAGAAAGTTAATACTGTTCCAGAACCAGCACTTATGGGGCAGTATTTAGAAGGGAATGAGCAAACTGAGCCTTCAATTGATTACATTCAAATATTGGAGGCGCTTGCACATAAAGCACATGAGTGGGATATGTCAGGAATCATAAGTAAATTCCCAGACAGAGTAACAACAGATAATGAACCGACTGATTACTATCATATCGTTTGTGAAATCGCCAAATTAAAACGCAATGAACTTCGTGAATTCAGAAAGCGATTTGAATTATCTATGGGAAAGGCCCGGAAAAACGAATTTGCCATACCATATAGAATGGCTATTCCACGTACAGGCTGCGGTTTTGTTTTTATACCTATAGAGGCAGAATTCGTACCACAACAGAGACACGGGTTGATGAATATGACCCATGCATGTAAATACGATTTAAAGTTAGAAAAATGTTTAGGCGTATCATTTGCGCCAGAGCCAGATGGTTGGTTTTCAGTTGAGTGGTGCTATATTGAATATCAGTGGGAATATGATCAAGAGCTAGATGAGCGATTAAAAAAAGACAATCCATTTAGAGAAGTAAGTACCAAAGAAATTGGAAGATATGATTTTAAAGACGGTTAAAAAACGCTCTAACAAGGCGCTCGTTCGGACGTTCCTTACGTCGCGCCGCACAGCTTAAACGTTAGGCAATTAAAAGAAGAATTAAGGAGTAGTTTTATGATTAGCTTTAATAATTTGTGGGAAAATCATCCAACTATAACTGGAGATAACGACCCCTGCACTACCAATGGAAAGAAAAACTATCCAGACCAATGCGCTATTCGAGTGGGTGTTGCCTTAGCCAAATGTGGAGTAAAAACTAGCGCATTGCCGGGGGCAACGCACTGCTGGCATGGCCACAAAAAATCCCAAGGCTATGTCATCAGAGCCGAAGAATTGGCTAATGGCCTTGATAGATACCCTATTACTGGCATACATAAAGCTATAAAAGTAAATCCTGATGAATTTGCAAAAAAGTTGTATGGAAGGAAAGGAATTATATTTTTTAAAGACTATTGGCAGAGAACAAATGGCGGTAAGAAAGAAAGTTTTAGAAATAGAAGTGGAGATCATATCGATCTATGGAATGGGTTGAGATTAACCGATAGATTCACTTGGTTTCGAATTCATGCCCGTTTAGGATCTTTTGGAATTCATAGCTTCAGAGATGATATATCCGACTTTGAAAACTCAAAAGCCATCTGGTTTTGGAGAGTTTTATGAATTTGAAAAAAGTGTTATCTGGTATATTTGGGGCTATATTTATGTTTGTAATAGGCAACATACTGCCTATTACAAACTTATACTCTCACTTAATTGTCGATAATCATGATGATGAAGACATATTGGTGGCGATAGTGGTGTTAGTTGAATGGCCGACTTTTATAATTCTAGGATCAATCATCGGTATTCTCGCATATAGCTATTGCCTAACAAAGCTATCAAAAGGACGCTCCTGACGTCGCGCCTTTTATAGCGACGTTAGAAATACGAGGAACGTATTGATATATGAGAAATGAAATTATTACAGGTGTACTTGTATTTATTATCAGCACTATCCTCGGGTACCATCTGAACGACTACCTCTCTAGGGACAAAATAACAATACAGAATGTCGAGGTCATTCCAGCGACGAAAAAGTACGCTATAGATCAAAAAAAACTAGCCGCTATAGAAGATAAATCAAGAGGGATTGGCCTGTTCTCTTCAGGCGGCTATTTACTTTCTAACTTTCCTGATGAGCTTAACAATAGTCAGCTAAAGTGGCTGAAAAGGCAACTAAATAATAAAAAAGTATCGGCAGAGATAATTAAAGATAAAATAAAGTCTGCGGTTAATAATGTCGCTACAATGAATGACAATGCATCTGGAGAAGAATTACTGGCTGTCACTGATCCGATGTCAATACCTATGGTATATTTAGACCCCAAGCAAACTAAGAAAAAGGATGTTTTATCTGCACTAGAGCGCATGGAAATAAAGCTCGATGATTATATAGAAACAATTGCGCAGATTGTTTCCGATATAGACTCCTTTAAGAGTGTTCGTACTGGTGATTTTGAAGTTGTTGTAACATTGCTTAACTCAGGTAATACAGATGGATTAATTAAGTATGACGGAACAATGAAAATTGATACTTATAAAGAATCAATTCCTATTCGTGTGAACTCGTCTTCTTTTTTGCAGAGCTATGGCTATGGGAATAATATTCCTATGTATACGGCTTTAGCTTCAATAATTGATGAGAAGCTGCGATCTACCAAAATAGAAAAAAGATCGATGGTTCAAATTAGCTTTGCTATCGACAAAGACAATGGTGGTGGAAAAATAATAGGCGAAATAGAACAGAAAGTAAGCAAAAAAGAATCTTTTGAGGTGTCTGTTCAATTAGTGGATTTTAGAGGTGAAAATATAGACTCTACAAAATATAGATCTTATGCAACAGATTAAATATCTAAACATTGCAGCGGACAAGCCGCTGAATGCGGCGTTATGTGTTGACAACCCCATATCGATAGGTGTATCGTAATACGTATTTTGTATCGATCAGGGTCTTACTATGCTTACCGTCACAGTTTCTCCTAAATTTCAATTAGTTATACCCAAAGAAGTGCGAGATTCCATGGGTATTGTTTCTGGGCAGAAAATTCAGATGTTAATGTACCGCAATCGGATTGAGCTGATTCCAATTAAACCTATGAAAAAAATGAAGGGCTTGCTTAAAGGAATAGATACGGATGTTCAAAGAGATGAAGATCGGATATGAATGTAGTAGACTCTTCAGCATGGCTATCTTATTTTGCCGGTGAAACTAACGCAAGCGAGTTTTCGAAGCCCATTGAGAATATCGGAAAGCTTATCGTTCCAAGCATTACAATTACCGAGGTCTTTAAGTGTATATTGCGTCAAGTTGGTGAAGACTTAGCATTAGAGTGCATAGCGCATATGGAGCAAGGAAAGGTTGTGCCATTAGATAGCTCACTAGCGATTGATGCTGCTCACCATGGTGTTCAATACAAACTCCCTCTTGCAGATAGCATTATCTATGCAACAGCGCAAAGGTTTGACGCAATAGTCTGGACACAGGATTGTGATTTTTACCCATTAGAGGGCGTCAAATATTTTGCTAAGAAATAACACATAACCATTCCCTCAACCTAACCCAAAACCCGTGGTTTCGATCAAGGGAAGAGTTTGTCCAAGGTTTTTCCCAGTTGTCGAGTCATTGGAAGGGTTTTGGGTAGGTTCAGACATCTTGACCTGATATCAATAAACCATTCTAAGGTTTACAGATAATTTCATATTTTTCAATGTATTAGCTTAAAGCTCTATAGTTTGGTCAATT
>JANQJO010000041.1 GCA_028281605.1 Pseudomonadales bacterium | reverse complement strand
ACATTGGAGCAGAGTCTGAGTAAAAAAAAAGGGTTAGGACAGGAAGAGCCGTATGACGTGAGAGTGTCATGTACGGTTCTGTGGGAGGCCAGAGGGGAGGTTCCTCTGGCCTACTCGACCGGTGCGCCGCTGAGCCGGGCGTTATGAGTTTCGGAAAACCTAATTGCGGTAAATGACGATGGACCAATTCATTATCGAATTTATACGAGAAAACTCAATGGTTGTTTTGGGGATATTGGCGCTACTTGTCAGTACATTGGGTGTGCGTAAAACTTTGATTGTTAAGAGAGTAAACGTTGAAAACCGTTTTTACGATAAGCTAGAAGCTGACAGTGTCTATCAATTAAGCCAAAATGTAAAAGATATAGAACGCATCTTGAATATGCCACTTGAGTTAGAGGGATCATCTAAGAAAATTACATAGAACTTAATCATGGATTCCGGTAATTTCGTAAAGAGTGTTTCTGGTATAGATGTTGCCTTTGATCAATTGTCGCCTTACTTTGCTGAATATTGTGCAAATTTAGATAAGTACAATTCTAATATTATGCCAAGGAAAAAAGTCTGTATGTTCTACCAAGAGCATGGAAGACGCGCTAGGCGATTGTTAGAGCTTTTCAAAAAAAACAACTATGACGATATTAGCTTGGGTTTTGCAAAATTACATCTAAGGCAAGCTGATATTAGTTGTAATAGTCACAATATGATCTGACACTCCATGCGATATGTGTTACATTACATTTCGCTCAAAACCAATATAAGATGGACTTCTTCTGTCAACGATTACGTTCGCGAACGTGCTAATAATATTGCATCATAAAATTTACCCATTTACTCTTGTCTGCCATTTGTCTGGTTAGAGTTGTTTAGAGCTTCGATGATTTTTACCAATGCGGAAAATTTTGATAGCGCTTGCATGAGTTCTTTATGGGTGTTTTCTAGTCTTTCTAATTCAGGTGCTTGTTCTCCTTGAAGAGCTTTTTTTAAGTTGTCGAGGGATGTTTTAAGCTTGAGAATGTTTTGTTCTAGTTGAGTTTGAGATGGGGTATCATCACTAGGATCACCGACAACATTATCTTTATCTTTTTTTTGGGATTGTGTGATTGAGCAGGCCCTCATGTTTTGGGTTGTATGGGGGTAGATTAGAGAGTAATAGTTGTGTTGCGAACGGCGAGCTGTGAAGTGTGGTTGAAGCTCGCTTATGTTTGATTGCGTAGTTGATAATGGGGCAAATGAGGGTTTGGTTGGTGAGAGTGCGGTAGTCGATTTATACATTATATGTGATCACTATGATTTTAGTTGCTAGAGTTTGAGATGTGTTTCTCTGCTGGTAGTTTGTATGCCTAGAGTGGGTAGGAATGTTGAAGGGTCGATAGAGTAAGTGTGCAGCCCAAGGATGCCGCGTGCTTCATTTGGGAGGCACATAAGTGGTATTGTTAATTTATGCCTAGGAATAAGATCAGGAACTAGCCATCTTAGTGCCTGTGCGGAACGGAGTAAGCTAGGGCTGAGCTTAGGTACGATGTCTCTTTTGTTATAGATGTTTTCGCTAACAATTGTTTTCTCGGATGGGTCTTGACAACTGATATCAGGAGCAGAAAAGGTTGTGACGGATTTAACAATCTCGAGTCCATAGGCCTGTTTTATTAAATCTGTATGCGTATGTTCGTCTATCCCCGCAAGTATTGCAAGGACTCCACCCAGGCTATGGCCAGATAGGTGTATGTGTACCTTTTTATCTGATTTTTGAATGTCGGTGAGTGTCTTATCTAGTGCCTCAATGACTGCGGGTTTTATTGAGCGTTCATAGAATTGTTTGTAAATTTTGGCTGGTGTTTCTTTGGATGTTTGAAGAAAATTTAGCATCCAGCAAACAGAGAAAGCCTTGAGACTGACTTTGGCGTCACTGAAATTTTGAGTGCCAGGAAAGGTTATATAAACGTGGTTGTTGCATTCTACCACTAGACCTTTAATTTCTGTGCCACAAGTGAATGTAATGGTTTCTGAGTCGGATTGTTCAGTGTATGGGTGTATCAATTGGATATTGAATCCTATTCTCTTAAGATTTTCGATGACTTGATGAGCTTGATTGTGTGTGTTTGCGTTTGAATTATTTGTATCATAGGCCAGCTGGTTGAGAAGTGCTTCTAATATATTTTTTAGTGTCGGATCAGTTTCTGCAGCAGTGAAAAGGCCTACCACTGTATTTTTATCGGATGTAGCCAGCTTTGTATATATTTCGGGTAGTTGATAGCTTGTGGCTAATTTGTGTAACAATTTTATGATGTTTAAACGAAGTTTTTGAAAAGATTGTCTGGTTTCTGCCAATGTCTTTGATTGTATACTACCGGATTCAGTTTTTAATTCTTGTAGTATTTGATGATATTCTTTCATGAGTGTAAGAATTTTTTCAACTTCAGAATCAGGGTTTTCTAAGAGTTTTGTTGTATCAAGCTGGGTTGAGTGAGTGTATTTCTTATGGTTTTTTTCCACTTTATCAATACTGGTTTCCTCTTCACTAATATTCGATTGTAACTCTGTGGGTTCAATAGCAGAGTCGACACTTTCCAGTGGTAAGTCTGTATTATCATGAAATAGGCTTGCAAGAGCTATAGTTAAAAGGGTATTGGATAGTCTCATGGATGAGGCGTTGAAAGGGTTCGTACTGAATGCTCTGTTTGGAAGGAAGGGGTTTCCCCTGTTTGAATGTGTTGCAAGTTGTCCAGGATGCCGACAGATTGCTGTTGGTGTTTTTAGTAAGGGGGAGGAGGCGTAGGAAAGTTTAAAATTAGCCATGTGGACATCCTAAATATTTTATGAAAAAGTTGTTTTTATAGTTTTGATTTTTGTTGTATCCCTTCGCTTGTAGCTATGCTGTTTAAAATTTTTATTTCAGGGTGGTGGGGAGGCTATCATAGATTTTTTTTGTTAGCAATTGTTTAACGTGACTTAAAGGAAGGTGCTTTTATCATCTTTTTTGTGAGTCTCAAGTATTAGGGCGTGTTGGAGTTTCATAAATTGTGATAATTATAGCTGCTTTGCTAACGGATTAATCTCATAATTTTATAAGATAAGATTAAATTTTGATCTAATGCATATCGTTTTTTAGTGATTAATTCTAGAGAATGATGTATGCCAGTGTTTTTTGTCCTCGCTATGTTTTCGAAGTGTTTTATATAACTTATTGATTTTTAATTTAAAATGCCAATATTGGAACTGTTCAGTCCTTGACAACTCTGTTCAGTTTTCTCTATAGTGTGATAAAGTGGTTGTTTGTGGGGGAAAGTGGGGTTTTATGGGATGATTTTTTTCGGTATGAATAGGGTAGTGGCAGACAGTGTTCCGAGGTATCAGTGAGATCAATATGGATGACAAAGGGCGTATGGCTATGCCTGCGCGCTACCGTGAAGGTATTGTCGAATACTCAGGTGGTAAAGTAGTCATTACGATTGACATAGAAGAGCGGTGTTTGTTGTTATATTTGCTGCCGGACTGGGAGCCTATTGAAAAGAAACTATCAGCGTTACCGAGTTTTAATAAAATGGCTCGTAGAGTGCAGCGTTTAATTATTGGTCATGCCACTGAAGTTGAGATGGATACTAATGGAAGATTTATGATTCCAGCGCCGTTAAGACAATATGCTGTATTAGAAAAACGTATTGTTTTGGTTGGACAGGGCAATAAATTTGAAATTTGGAGTCAAAATAATTGGCAAAGTTCTCGTGAAACGTGGTTAGAAGAAACATCTTTTGAAGCAGAGGAGGCCATACCCGAAGACTTGAGATCTATCTCACTTTAAATGTTTAATGTGTAGGTTGACTCTATAATGTCGCATAAATCTGTTTTGTTGGATGTTGCAGTTGATAGTTTAAACATTGTGCCTGATGCATGGTATGTTGATGGAACTTATGGTCGGGGTGGGCATAGTCGAGCTATTTTGGCTCGTTTAAATTCAGCAGGTCGTTTGTTGGTAATTGATCAAGACCCTCAAGCGATTGCAGATGCCAAAAAATTATCTGAGCAAGAAGCCAGATGTGTTGTTAAACAAGGGGGTTTTCAGAATGTAGGCCAGTGGGTATCCGAACTCGGCATCAAACCAATGGGTGTGTTGTTGGACTTGGGGGTCTCATCACCACAATTGGATGATGCTGAGAGAGGATTTAGTTTTTTGCAAGAAGGGCCACTGGATATGCGCATGGATACGACTTGTGGGCTTACAGCAGCGCAGTGGCTGAGCCAGGTGGGTGAGGTAGAACTGGCGAAGGTGTTAAAGGAATTTGGTGAAGAGCGTTATAGTCGAAGAATAGCAGCAGCGATTATTAAAGCGAGAAAGAGTAAAGCGATTAAGACAACAGCGCAGTTGGCAAATATTGTCGCACAAGCTTGTCCGAGTCGTGAAAAAGGTAAGCATCCTGCAACGCGTACCTTTCAGGCTGTTAGGATTTATATTAATCAAGAATTGTTGGTGTTAAAAGAAGTGTTGGCAGTGATTGCCCGAGTATTAGCTGTGGGAGGGCGTTTAGTTGTCATCAGTTTTCATTCTTTAGAAGACAGAATGGTAAAGCAATTTGTGAGGGATTTTGGGCGAGAAGTTTTACCGCCACACGCTCCTATTGTTGGTGGTGGTAAAGCTGCTGTGTTTCGTGCTTTGAGTAAACCTGTACGCCCTACGGTTGAGGAAATTGACAGTAATCCAAGAGCGCGTAGTGCTGTACTTAGAGTGGCAGAGAAGGTCAGAGAGCCTTAAATGAAAAAACGAAACTATGAGAAATGCTGGTTTGTACCATGGCGGCAATGGCAGTTAGCGTTATTGATTTTTACTTTTCTGGCTGTATTGACCAGTAGTTTTGCTGTGGTATTTGTTGAGCATATCCAAAGACAAAAAATGCGAGAGTTGCAGTTTTATATGGTTCAAGAGGCCGATCTTGATAGAGAGTGGACCCAGCTGTTAGTAGAGTATAACGCTTGGTCTGCCTTAGATTATATTGAAAAGGAAGCTAGTCAAAGGCTAGGTATGTTAATGCCCAGTGTGGAAAATGTCACTTTTATTGAATATGGGTTTGAGGACTGAACGTGTTACGGTTTATGTGGAAAGTGGAACAAGGAGCTGCTCATGAGCGCCGTCTTATATGGGTGGTGTTGATGTTTATAGTTGCTTGTAGTTTGTTGGCGTATCGTGCGGTAAAATTGCACTGGGCTGATGCTGAATTTTTAAAGCAAGAGGGTGATAAGCGTGCAATTAGGACGCTAGCCCTTCCAGCTAAGAGGGGCATTATTACAGATCGTCAGGGTGTGCCGCTTGCGATCAGTACGCCTGTGGTGAGTTTGTGGGTAGAACCACAAGTTTTGTTAGATAGACCTTTATCGTTGCCTCGTTTGGCTCAACTTTTATCTATGGATGTTCAAGCTTTAAGTGAAAAGCTTGCATTGCATGCTGATAAGTCTTTTTTGTATTTGAAGCGGCATTTGGACCCGGAAGCAGCCGAGCATATCTTAAATGAAAGGTTTGCTGGTGTGCATGGTCAAACTGAGTATAAACGTTTCTATCCAGCAGGAGCAGCGACGGCGCATTTATTGGGTTTTGCGGGTGTGGATCATAAAGGTCAGGAAGGTTTGGAATTGGCTTTTGATGATTTGTTAAAAGGTGAGTCCGGCTCTTATGAGCTCATAAAAGATAGAAAAGGTAAAATGATCGCCCATTTGGGTATGACGAAAGATCCTGAACCAGGCCGGGATCTGCGGTTGAGTATTGATATGAGGCTACAGTATTTTGCCTATCGGGCTTTGCAAGAAGCTGTGCAGAAGCACGACGCTCAGGGGGGCAGTGTTGTGGCGTTGGATCCTAGAACTGGGGAGCTGTTGGCTATGGTGAATCAGCCTTCGTATAACCCTAATAATCGAGTGGATCTTCAGTTGCAGGCAGTGCGTAATCGAGCGGTGACGGATGTGTTTGAACCTGGTTCTACAATAAAACCTTTTACCATATTGGCTGCGCTAGATAGCGGGCTCTACGATGCTGGAACTTTGGTCGATACAGCGCCGGGTACTTTGCATATTGGTACAAAAGCCATTCGAGATTTACACGACTATGGTTTACTGGATGTGACAGGGGTGCTTACAAAGTCCAGTAATGTTGGCGCCAGTAAAATTGCCCTGTCTTTACCGAATAATCATATGTTTCATTGGTTCAATCGCCTAGGTTTGGGCCAGTCGACGGGAGTAGGGTTGCCGGGTGAACGAGAAGGTTGGTTGCCGATACATACTTATAAAAGGCAACTGGCTACAGCGACTCTTTCTTTTGGCTATGGTCTTTCTGTGACTGCGTTGCAATTGGCACAAGCTTATGCTGTTGTGGCTAATAATGGTGAGAAAAAGCCTTTGTCATTATTATCGCAGTTGCGCCAGTCTATCCCTGGAGAAAAAGTAGTGGACGTTAAGTTGGCACGTGAGCTGACACGTATGCTAGAAACAGTCACTGGAGAGGAAGGCACGGCGAAGCGAGCGGCTATTCCCGGCTATAGAGTCGCAGGGAAAACAGGAACAGTTCATAAAATTGTTAAAACGGGTTATGCAAAAGATCAGTATTTATCTTTATTTGCCGGTTATGTGCCGGCTGAGCAGCCACGAGTAGTGATGGTGGTTGTGATTGATGAACCCACAAAAGGCCATTATTATGGTGGACGTGTTGCGGCGCCTGTTTTTGCCAGGGCCTGTTCCGATATGTTACGTTTGATGGGAGTTCCCACTGACCAGCCTAGATTGGACCCACCGCTATTGGCTATGAAGCGATGGTAGTGTTACCGGAGGTTCATTTAACAGATTTGCAAGCTGCCTTAGGGTATCAACAACTCCCAAATATATTGCTTAAGCACCCTTCTTTGGACAGTCGTACTGTAGTGCCAGGTGGTGTCTTTGTTTCCTTGCCTGGAGGGCAGTACGATGGTAGGCAATATATTCTGCAAGCGCTGGAAAAGGGGGTTTCTGCTGTTTTGTTTGAATCTGACGGTTTCTCTCTTTCTGAACTGTCAAGCTTGCAAGCAGCCTATCCTGATGTGGTTTTGCTACCTGTTTCTGGTTTGGCGAAACATTTACCTTATTTAGCGCAAGTGTTTTATCCGCTCTCGAGTCAAAAACTAAAAGTGGTGGCTATTACAGGGACTAATGGTAAGACCACAACGTCTTGTTTAGTTGCTGATGCGTTTGGACAGCTTCAGCAAGCTTGTGGTTTGGTGGGTACTTTAGGAGCAGGGCTATTGAATGAGTTAACTTCACAGGAGAGTGTGGGAGAGGTAGGGAATACTACGCCGGATATTTTGACCTTGTATCGGCATTTGTTTCAATTTCAATCTTCTCAAATGAAATGGGCTGTTATAGAAGCTTCTTCTCATGGTCTGGTGCAAGGACGTTTAGAGTCTGTGCCTATTCATACGGCTGTGTGGACTAATTTGTCGCAGGATCACCTGGATTATCATGGCTCTATTGAAAATTATGTCTCTGCTAAACGGCGCTTAATACAGTGGCCTAATTTGACCTATGCTGTTTTGAACTTGGACGATTGTTATGCCCGTCAGTTTTTTACAGAGAAAAAATTTACTGGACAAGCGCTGACTTATTCGCTGAATTGTGACAGTGCTGATTTTTTTCTTAAAGATATTGAGTATCATATGACGGGTATCAATGGACAAGTGTATACACCTGATGGTGCTTTTGATTTTTGTGCGCATTGGTGGGGTTCTTATAACTTACAGAATTTTTTAGCGGCGTTGGCTATTTTTTATGGCTTTGATATTGATATGCAACAGTCGATAGAAGCCTTGTCTAAGTCAGCGTTACCGCCAGGTCGTTTACAGAGATTGCCCAATTGCTTGAGGTTTGAGGTAATTATTGATTTTGCACATACACCTGATGCGCTTAAGTGTGTTTTAAAGGCTCTACGTGCTCATACCCAGGGTAGGCTCTATTGTCTTTTTGGTTGTGGTGGAGATCGAGACCGTGAAAAAAGATCTGTGATGGGTGCTGTTGCAGAGCAATACGCGGATCATGTCGTGATTACCAGTGATAATCCACGTTGTGAGCATCCATTGCAGATTGCAGAGGATATTCTCAAAGGTATGACTTCCGATGCCCTCTATCAGGTGGAGCTTGATAGAGCCAAAGCCATTGAAATGACCTTGACATTGGCCCAGCCTGGAGATGTTGTGTTGATAGCTGGTAAAGGGCATGAAACTTATCAAATAGTAGGGAATGAGAAATTGGCTTTTAATGATCGGACAGTTGCATTGCGTTGTCTGCAAGCGCGTGAGGTATTTGTGTAATGTTGTTGAGTGCATTAGCAAGGCATATTTCAGGCAGTACCTTGATTGGACGGGATATTGGTTTCGAGTGTGTCAGTATTGACACGCGGACTTTACAGGCAGGGGATTTGTTTGTCGCACTTGTGGGGGAAAACTTTAATGGTCATGATTTTCTTCAGGACTCAGTGCGTAAAAAGGCGGTAGCCATTGTGATTGAGTCTGGTGCTGATGTGTCCCAAGAACTTATTCAATCCTTGCCTTGTTTGATGGTAGAGGATACCCGCTTAGCTTTGGGGTCTTTGGGTCAGTTGTGGAGTCAGCAATTTCCCCTTGAAAAAGTCGCTATTACTGGCAGTTGTGGTAAGACTACGGTTAAAGAATTGGTTGGTTCTATTTTAAGTCAGCAAGCTTTGACATTAATGACGCAAGGTAATTTCAATAATGAAATTGGTGTGCCATTGACTTTGTTGAATATGCGTGCTGAGCACCGTTATGCTGTATTAGAGCTGGGTGCCAGTGGCCCTGGTGAAATTGCTTACACCAGTGCTTTAGTGCAGCCAAAGGTTGCGTTGGTGAACAATGTGGCTGAAGCACATTTGCAAGGCTTTGGTTCGCTTAAAGGGGTGGCTCGCGCTAAAGGAGAAATTTATTCAGGCATTGTGCCTGGTGGTTTTGCGGTAATTAATTTAGATGATGTGTTTGCAGACTATTGGATTGGACTCACAACAAAACTTAATCGTATGTCGTTTACGATGTATAACACAAAAAAAGCAGATGTGGTATTGAACTTAGCCCGGTATCAGCCTGGTAAAGGCTCTATTATGGAAGTCTTAACACCGATTGGCCCATTAGAGATAAAAACGTCTTTATTAGGAGAACATCATTGGGCCAATGTTTTAGCAGCAGTTTCGTCTGTGATGCCGCTTGGCATTACGGCTGAGACTATTGTGCAAGGTGTTGGTTGCGTTGAACCGGCTGCTGGGCGCCTTCAGGTGCGGACAGCTTGGCGAGAAGGGGTAACGGTGATCGATGATACCTATAATGCCAATCCGAGATCCATGTGTGCTGCAATTGATGTGTTGGCAGCCTATAGCGGTAAACGCGTACTGGTATTAGGAGATATGGCTGAGTTGGGTGATGTAGTACTACAAGCACATCAGTCCATTGGTGAATATGCTCGTCAAAGAGCTATAGATGAATTGTATGTGATTGGACAGTTTGCATCTGATGTTGTTAAAGGTTTTGGTCGGGGCATTGTGTGTAAGACGCATGCTGAATTGGTCGATGCGATTCAACAAAAAAAGGAAGGACGTTTGACTGTTTTAGTAAAAGGCTCGCGCAGTGCTAAGATGGATGTAGTTGTTGATGGTTTGGTCAAAAAATAGGATTAGGAGTAAAAAGGCAAATGTTGTTATGGCTTGCTGATTGGTTGTCCCAGTTTTATTCTGGCTTTAATGTATTTCAGTATTTGACCTTTAGAGGTATTCTTGGTGCGCTTACAGCGCTTATTATTTCGTTTTTGCTAGGGCCGATGTTTATTCGTAAATTGTCGCAAAATCAAATTCGTGAAGTAATACGAGATGATGGCCCGCAAAGGCATTTGCAAAAAGAAGGAACTCCAACAATGGGAGGGGCTTTGATTTTAGCGGCTATTTTAGTAAGTACGCTACTGTGGGCTGACTTAAGTAATCACTATGTTTGGGTTGTTCTGTTGGTGACGATGGCTTTTGGTGCTGTAGGTTGGATCGATGACTATCGAAAGGTTATTGAAAAAAATCCGAAAGGTTTGGTTGCACGTTGGAAGTATTTGTGGCAATCCGTAGCGGGCTTGGCTGCTGCTGTTTTTTTGTTTAGCCAAGCTGGTACGCCTGCTGAAACAGCTTTGATTGTACCTTTTTTTAAGGAGGTTGCGATTCCTTTAGGGTGGTTTTACATTGTGCTGGCGTATTTTGTGATTGTGGGTTCCAGTAATGCTGTTAACTTAACCGATGGTTTGGATGGTTTGGCGATTATGCCTTCTGTTTTGGTGGGTGGTGCTTTAGGTATTTTTGCGTATGTGGCCGGTCACATCAAGTTTGCTGAATATTTGCATGTGCCTTATATACCGGGCAGTGGTGAATTGATTGTCATTTGCAGTAGTTTGGTTGGTGCAGGTTTAGGCTTTCTATGGTTTAACGCTTATCCAGCCCAAGTTTTTATGGGGGATGTAGGTGCTTTGGCTTTAGGTGCTATTTTAGGTGTAATTGCAGTGATTGTGCGTCAAGAAATTGTGCTGTTTATTATGGGTGGTATTTTTGTTTTAGAGACAGTTTCTGTGATGCTGCAAGTGGCCTCGTTTAAACTGACTGGCAAGCGTATTTTTCGTATGGCGCCGATCCATCATCATTTTGAACTTAAAGGTTGGGCTGAACCGAAGGTGATTGTGCGTTTTTGGATTATTACGGTGATTTTAGTTTTGTTGGGTTTGTCTACGTTGAAGTTGCGGTAAGACTGATGGCTAGGATGATTGTGCGTCAAGGAAGAAAAGTTGTTGTAGGTTTGGGTGAGACTGGGCTTTCTTGTGTACGTTATTTGAAAAGACAAGGCTATGCAGTTGCCGTGGCCGATACACGTTTAAATCCGCCGTGCTTAGAGGTTTTTCAAGCTGAGTTTTCTGATGTGCCTTTGCATTTAGGGGACTTGGAAGTGGGCTTTTTTGCTGGTGTTGATGAAGTAGTGGTGAGTCCAGGACTTAGTTTGCAGCATCCGATTTTAAAGCAGCTGGCTGAGCAGGGAGTGTCTTTAGTCGGAGATGTTGAATTGTTTGCGCGTAGTATTGGTAATACAAAGTCTGTGGTGGCCATTACGGGATCGAATGGCAAAAGTACTGTGACTGCTTGGTTAGCTCATGTGTTGCAACATATAGGGCAGCGTGTGGCTGTGGGGGGAAATATTGGTATTGCTGTCTTATCGTTATTGGATCAGGTTGAAGTTGATGTTTATGTTTTAGAATTGTCCAGTTTTCAGCTTGAAACAGTCACAAGTCTTAAAGGACAGATAGCCTGTGTGTTAAATGTCAGTGAGGATCATATGGATCGCTATGCTGATATGGCCAGTTATGTTCAAACCAAGCAGCGTGTTTATTGGGGTGCACAGGCCATAGTGACTAATCGTCAAGATATGCTCACGCAAGCATTGGTACCAGATACAACGACTCGGATTTCATTTGGTTTGAATGAGCCTGATTTAAAACAATTAGGTTTAATTAAGGATCAGCAAGAGGTTTTTTTAGCGTTTGGTAAACAGCGTTTATGTGAAGTTAATACTTTAAGATTGGTAGGAGAGCATAACTGGTCTAATGCTTTGGCCGTCTTGGCTTTAGGGCTTGGTTTAGGGTTGGAGCCACAAGCTATGGTTGCAGGTTTGCAGAGTTTTTCTGGTTTACCTCATCGTTGTCAATGGATCGGGCGAGTGGCTTCGGTTGATTGGTTTAATGATTCGAAAGCGACTAATGTGAGGGCTAGTTTGGCTGCTATTGATAGCTTGGGTAGTCAATATGAAGGGCGCTTGATCGTTATTGCTGGTGGTCAGTCTAAAGATGCTGAATTTACTCCACTACGGGCTGTTGTTGCTAAGTATGTTAAAAAATTAATTTTAATGGGTGAGGATGCTCCAATATTAGAACAGGTGATGCAAGGAATTACCAGTATCAGTCGAGCGACGTCTATGACGCATGCAGTAGCGTTGGCTGCAGATAGCGCGTGCTCTGGAGAGGTTGTTTTGTTATCACCAGCGTGTGCCAGTTTTGATATGTTTACTGGATTTGAGGACCGGGGCGAGCAATTTGTTCGAGCTTTTGAGGCTTTTGAGTCTGGATGTAAAAAACATGAGATCAATGGATATGAGTTATAGATTATTTTGGCATAAGAATGGATTTCTTGCAGAGAATATATTGTTGTTTTGTGTTTGTACCTTAGCAGCGTTAGGGTGGGTGATGGTGACTTCAGCTTCTATTGAGATAGGCTATGAAAAATTCCACGATAGTCTTTATTTCTTTAAACGTCATGGTCTTTATTTGATCCTTGCTTTGATGGCTGCTGTTGTCAGCTATCACATTCCATTATCAATTTGGCAAAGTCAGCATCGCTGGTTATTGGGTTTGTCGTTGGTGTTGTTGATGATTGTTTTTTTACCGGGGCTTGGGTATGAAGTCAATGGTTCTCGGCGTTGGTTAAATTTAGGACTTGTGCGTTTACAAGTTTCTGAGTTCAGTAAAGTGGCTTTTATTGTTTATTGGGCTAGTGTTATCAGTTTTATGAGGCAAAAACAAATATGGTCTTGGTCAAGAGTAGCTGAGCCGTTTGCCTTAGTTGCTTTTGCTAGCAGTCTTATTCTAATGCAGCCTGATTTTGGAGCGGTCTTTGTTTTAGTGATGTTGAGTGTGGCGTTACTTTTTTTAGCGGGTGTTAAGCTCTTTCCTTTTTTGCTTGTTGGCTTAATTGCGGTTGTTTGTGTGAGTTTGATGGTGATATTGGTGCCATATCGTTGGGCTCGTATGATGTCTTTTTTGGACCCTTGGTCTGATCCTTTTTCCGGTAGTTATCAATTAACTCAAAGTTTAATTGCCTTTGGGCGTGGTGGGCTATGGGGGACTGGTTTAGGTGAAAGTGTGCAGAAAAATTTTTATTTGCCTGAAGGCCATACTGATTTTATCTTTGCTGTTTTGTGTGAAGAGCTTGGTTTATTTGGAGGTTTGGCTGTATTGTTGTTATTTTTGATTCTGATTGGCACAATCTTTATAATCGGCCATCAAGCTCAACGTTTTGGCCGATTTTTTGGTGCTTATTTGTGTTATGGCACGGCTGTTTTACTGGCTATTCAAATGTCAGTCAGCATGGGAGTGAACACAGGCTTATTGCCTACTAAAGGCTTAACTTTGCCACTGGTAAGCTACGGTGGTACCAGTTTGTTGGTGACTTTTGTGCTCCTAGGCTTAGTGTTTCGGGTGCAATATGAAAATAGGCAAAGGTTAGGTTGGCCGCGAGCTTATGTGAAATCGACCTATGAGTCTATGGTGAGGCAATCGTGACGCAACAAAAAATCATTATCATCATGGCTGGTGGTACTGGTGGGCATGTATTTCCCGCTTTGGCGGTTGCAGAGAAGTTGCGGGCCTTAGGTGTAGCTGTCCATTGGCTGGGTACTGCTCCAGGTTTAGAAGCACGTATTGTGCCTAAGGATCAGATACCTTTGCATTTTTTGCGTGTTAAAGGCTTGCGCGGCCAGGGTTGGAAGCGGCTGTTATTGATGCCCTTTATGTTGACTAGTGCAGTGGTCCAAGCAATGCGTACTTTGTTGATCGTAAAACCTGACTGCGTATTGGGCATGGGGGGGTATGTGGCAGGGCCTGGTGCTTTGGCTGCGTGGATATTACGCATTCCAGTGGTGATACATGAGCAAAATGCTGTAGCTGGTTTAACCAATCGATATCTGCGACCTTTTGCTAAGCAAGTTTTGCTCGCTTATCCGAATCGCTTGTTACAATATTCGCATGCACGCTTGGTGGGCAACCCCTTGAGAGAGCCTTTTTTGTCAGTATCCAAGCCAGAAGTGCGTTATAAACAAAGAACAGGTCCTTTGCATTTACTGGTTGTGGGGGGCAGTCAAGGGGCCAGGGTTTTGAATGAGTGTGTGCCTCATGCTTTGAGTCTTTTAGATGAAGCTTCACGTCCTGTTGTTTGGCATCAAACGGGTAGAGTTGAGTATGAAAAAACGGCTGCTGATTATCAGGCAGCGAATGTACAGGCCCAAGTGTCTGCTTTTATTGAGGATATGGTGCAAGCGTATGAGTGGGCTGATTTGGTAATATGTCGAGCAGGTGCAATGACCGTCAGTGAAATTAGCGCGGTAGGGGTGGCTGCTTTGTTTGTTCCATACCCTTATGCTGTGGATGATCATCAAACAGCAAACGCACAGTATTTGATCTCTGCTGAAGCGGCTGAATTAATGCTTGAGCTTGAGATGGATGCAAGTCGCCTTGCCTCAAAACTTGTTCATTTACTGTCCTCTCGCCAGAATTTGTTAGAGATGGCTAAAAAAGCACAAGCGCTTGCAAAACTAACGGCGACGGATAAAGTGGTTGAGGCTTTAAAGGAGTTAGGTGGTGAGTGAAGTGACTTCTTTTACCATTCCAGAAATGCGTCGTATCAAACGTATTCATTTTGTTGGTATAGGTGGTGCGGGTATGAGTGGTATTGCAGAAGTACTCGCAAATCAAGGATATGAAATATCAGGGTCTGATATCAGATCTGGCGAAAATATTCAGCGCTTGCGGTGTGTAGGTGTGACGATTTATGAGGGGCATCGAGCGGAACAGGTTAAAGAGTCCGATGTTGTTGTAGTATCTGCAGCTGTTGCTGCAGATAATGTTGAGCTGGTATATGCGCGTCGGGAGCGTATACCTGTGGTGCCCAGGGCTGAAATGCTAGCCGAGTTAATGCGTTATCGTTATGGCATTGCGGTGGCTGGTACTCATGGTAAAACTACAACGACCAGTTTGACGGCGACTGTATTGGCTGAAGGAGGTAAGGACCCTACGTTTGTCATTGGTGGTTTGCTTAACAGTGCAAAGACTAATGCGCGTTTGGGTGCCAGTCGGTATTTAGTGGTTGAGGCAGATGAGAGTGATGCTTCGTTTTTGCATTTGCAGCCACAGGTGGCGATTGTGACGAACATTGATGCGGACCATATGTCAACTTATGAAGGGGATTTTGATAAACTTAAGCAATCTTTTCTTCAATTTTTGCATAATTTGCCTTTTTATGGATTGGCTGTTCTGTGTTTGCAAGACCCTGCGGTAAAAGCCCTATTGCCTTCGATCAATCGTTCTTATGTGACTTATGGTTTTGATTCAGAAGCTGATTATAGAGCGACTGAAATCAGTCAACATGGTTCAATTATGCGTTTTACAGTAGAGCGGCCCAAACCATCTCCTCCCTTTGATGTGCAGTTGAATGTACCGGGAAGACATAATGTGTTAAATGCTCTAGCGGCTGTGGCTGTGGCTAATGAAGAAGGTGTTGAAGCGTGTGATATTGCTAGAGGTTTACAGCAGTTTGCAGGTGTGGGTCGTAGATTTGAAATCTATGGAACTTATGTAAAGTCGTTTGGTGAGGTGATGCTGATTGATGATTATGGTCATCACCCCAATGAGTTGGCTGCAGTGATTGAAGCTATTCGGATTGGGTGGCCTGAGCGTCGTTTGGTGATGTTGTTTCAGCCTCATCGTTATAGTAGAACGCGGGATTTGTATGAAGAGTTTGTAGAGGTGTTGTCGCAAGTTAGTCTGTTGTTGTTACTGGATGTCTATGGGGCCGGAGAAGTGTCGATTGTGGGTGCGAGTACATCTTCTTTGTGTCATAGTATTCGTACCCGTGGTCAAGTTGAGCCTATTCATGTAAAAAAAGGTGAGCAGGTGTTGTATCGTATCTTAGATTCGGTGTTACGGGATCAAGATATTTTGTTGACACAGGGTGCTGGTGATGTGGGGAAATTAGTAAAGCGTATAGCCAATGAGTACATGGTTATGTAGATATACCTTTATATTGAATTTTCGGGTTTGTTGCAGCTCTCACGTGATCCGATCACGTATTATTTATACGTTCACGGGCTCGTGTTCACACTGTGCCGTTTCTGAAAATCTAAGTGCTGTGGGTATAGGTGTTCATGGATAGATGGGTAAGATGTAGATGGTAAATATTGCCACGGGTGTAGAAAGCGGTAAGGTTGCTGTTTTAAAAGGTGGGTATTCAGCAGAGCGTGCTGTTTCTCTAAAAAGCGCAGAGAATGTGGTTGGTGCTTTGCAGAGATTACGAATACCTTATGTGGAGGTGGACCCTGGGCTTTTGTCTGCTGAGCAGGTGATAGAAACGCTGCAGACTTGTGAGCGTGTATTTGTTGTGTTACACGGTCGTGGAGGTGAAGATGGTGTGATTCAAGGCTTGTTGGAGTTTTTACAAAAGCCTTATACAGGCAGTGGTGTGCAGGCTTCCAGTTTGTGTATGAATAAATTTTTAACAAAAGCGGTTTGGTCACAGCGACAATTGCGAACCCCTGCGAGCTTTTTGGTGACGCCCAATATGAATGATCCTGTTCGAGAGGTTATGAGTGTCTTGGCGTGGCCAGTGGTGATTAAACCGGAGCGTGAAGGCTCGAGTTTAGGTATGAGCCGGGCAGATAATGAGGCTGAACTGCGTCAGGGGTTGGAATATGCTGGGCGCTGGGATGCTGATGTGTTAGTGGAGCAGTGGATAGAGGGCCGAGAGTATACTGTAGGTATTTTGGGTAAACAAATTTTGCCTTCTATATTAGTGCAGACGCCTAATACTTTTTACGATTATGCTGCGAAATATGAAGTAGGTACCACGCAATATCATTGTCCTAGCGGTTTGGAACCTGAAGCTGAGGCTGAGCTTGGAGCGTTGTGCTTAGAGGCTTATCAGGCTTTAGGGTGTTCAGGTTGGGGTAGGGTTGATGTCATGCAGGATGTTAAAGGTCAAAACTGGTTGATAGAAGTTAATACCGTGCCGGGTTTGACGCAGAGAAGCTTAGTTCCTATGGCTGCACAAGCCATAGGGATTGGTTTTGATGTTTTGGTGTTAAAGATTCTAGAAACGGCCAGTTTAGAGACAACCGGGTTAGGCACGATTCATTTGGGAGTGGTTCAAAAATGAGACGATTAAAAACGTCAACATCTAATCACAGTGCAAAACCAAGGTGTATGGCGGCAGTGAAAGGAGTTGGTGCCAATCAAACAGGTATTGTTAAGCGTGGTGGATTATTATTGAGGTCTTGGGGATGTCAAACACTGGTTGTGATAGTATTACTGCTTGTGTTGGTGGTGTTAGGTCGTACTATTGATGCATGGTTGTCAAGTTATCCTATTGAGCGTGTCAAAGTGTTCTCTGATTTTGTTTATGTTGAACAAGGGCAGTTAGAGGCCATTATCAGGGACCATGTGAACACCAGCTTGCTACAATTGGATTTGGCGAAAATTAAAGCGTTGATTGAGCAAGATCCTTGGGTTGAAACAGTAGTGGTTGCGCGGCAATGGCCTGATACGTTAAAAGTTAGAGTCTATGAGAGAAAGCCGGTAGCCCGCTGGGGGAGCCATGGTTTGGTGAGTTCGCAGGGAGTGGTGTTTGAAGCCGAGCTTGTACAAGGACCAGACATTCCTGTGTTGAGTGGGCCTGAAGGCAGTGCGCAGGAGTGTATGTTCTATTATGAGCGTATGTCTTCTTTATTAAGACCGTTGGGATTGTCAATTAAATCGTTGGATAGAGGTCATAGGACATGGCAGATGCAGCTGGCTGGATTTACATCACTTGACTTAGTGACGGTCACCGTAGATAGTGCTAGGCCGCTTGAAAAGTTAAAAAATCTGATGCAGCTTTATCGATATATAAGTCCAGAAAGACAATGGGTATCGGCTTTGGATTTAAGGTATGACAATGGTGTGGCCGTTCGTTGGAGATCGGATCGTCCCGAGGTGCAAACGCTTGAAGGTTATGCACAGCTGTAGATTGAAAGTAAAGTGGAAACAGTAGCAAATGAAAAGACAAAAGTTTTACTGTACAGTCATTAGGAGAAATTGTGCCGATGACTAAAGGTAATGCAACAGAGCTGTTGGTAGGGCTTGATATTGGTACATCTAAGGTGGTTTGTTTAATTGGACAACGTCGGTCTGCTGAAAGTGATATTGAAATTATTGGGATGGGGCAATACCCCTCTAAAGGTTTAAAAAAAGGCGTTGTGGTTAATATTGAGGCTACCGTACAGGCTGTTGAACGTGCTGTGGAGCAAGCTGAGCTTATGGCCGGTTGTCAGGTACATTCTGTTTTTACAAGCGTAGCGGGTAGCCATATTAAAGGGGTTAACTCGCATGGTATTGTCGCGATTAGAGAGTCGGAGGTGACGCAGCCTGATATTGATCGTGTTATGGATGCAGCTCAAGCGGTAGCGATTCCGGCTGATCGAAAAGTGTTGCATGTATTGCCCCAGGAATTTTTAGTTGATGAGCAGGAAGGTATTCGTGACCCTTTGGGTATGTCTGGTGTGCGCTTAGAGGCAAAAGTTCATTTAGTTACATGTGCTGCTAATGCAGGCCTTAATATTGAAAAGTGTGTACGTCAGTGTGGTTTGGATGTTGCTCATATTATCTTGGACCAGATTGCTTCAGGTTGCGCTATCTTAACTGAGGATGAAAAGGAGTTAGGGGTTTGTTTATTGGATATTGGTGGTGGTACAACGGATATAGCAGTGTTTGCAGGGGGTGCTGTTAGGCATACCACTGTCATTCCGATTGCCGGAGATCAAGTCACTAATGATTTAGCCATGGCGCTTAGAACTCCTACAGAGTGTGCGGAAGAAATTAAAATTCACTCAGGTTGTGCGTTGAAGACAATGACGGTTGCAGATGAGTTGGTAGAAGTGCCTGGAGTTGGGGATCGCCCGGCTAAAACGTTGCTGCGGCAAGCTTTAGCCGAGGTGATTGGGCCTCGTTTTGAAGAGCTGTTTTATTTGGTGCTTTCTGAACTTAAGCGTAAAGGGTTCGAGGATCTTTTGGCTGCAGGCATTGCGCTGACGGGTGGATCGGCTAAGATGGAAGGGGTTGTGGAATTAGCTGAAGAAGTCTTTAAAATGCCAGTGCGTTTGTGTTATCCGCAAGCTGTGACAGGGCCTTTGGAAGTGATTCGTAATCCAGTTTATGCTACAGCTGTGGGTTTATTGCTTTATGGCCAAGAAAAGCGTGCGGATTTTCGTTCTGATAGAGAGCGAATTAATCATTTTCGCTCTATGTTACAGCGAGTTCAATCTTGGGTAAAGGGTAGGTTGTGAAATGAAAAATGCTAAGCAGCACCCCAGTGGTGAAAATTGTATTTTCATGGTAAATCTTGATGGGAGAATAACATGTTTGAGCTTGTAGATAATGCACCTCAAAATGCAGAAATAAAAGTGATTGGTGTTGGTGGTGGTGGTGGTAATGCTGTACAACATATGTTGCATAATAATGTAACAGGAGTTGATTTTATATGTGCTAATACGGATGCTCAGGCACTTAAAGGAGTTACTGCTAAGACTATTATTCAAATGGGAGGCAAGGTGACTAAGGGTTTAGGTGCTGGTGCTAACCCTGAGATTGGTCGCCAAGCTGCGCTGGAAGACAAAGAGAGAGTCCAAGAATTGATGTCCGGTGCTGATATGGTATTTATTACTGCGGGCATGGGAGGTGGTACCGGCACAGGAGGCGCGCCAGTATTAGCAGAGGCTGCTAAAGATTTGGGTATTTTGACCGTAGCTGTTGTGACCAAGCCTTTTCCTTTTGAGGGTCGTAAGCGTAGAAGATTGGCTGAAGAAGGTATTGCAGAGCTTTCACAGCATGTTGATTCTTTAATTACAATTCCAAATGAAAAATTGTTACAGGTATTAGGGGCTGATGTTAGTTTGCTAGAGGCTTTTAAAGTAGCTAATGATGTGTTATTGGGTGCGGTACAGGGTATCGCAGATTTAATTATTCGACCCGGAATGATCAATGTTGATTTCGCAGATGTGCGTACTGTCATGTCGGAAATGGGTATGGCAATGATGGGTACGGGTATTCGGCAAGGAGAGAACCGGGCGCGAGAAGCAGCTGAAGCTGCTATTAGAAGTCCTTTGCTAGAAGATGTTGATTTGGAAGGGGCTCGAGGTGTTTTAGTGAATATCACAGCCAGCGAGAATTTAAGTTTAGGGGAATTCTCTGAAGTGGGTGACACTATTGAAGATTTCGCTTCAGATGCGGCGACTGTGGTGGTGGGTACAGTGATAGACCCCGAAATGAAAGATGACTTGAAGGTTACAGTAGTAGCGACTGGTCTTGGTCAAGCTGATAATTTATCCGAAAAAATTATTCAAAAAGAGAACGATCACTTCAATGCTGATGGTAAAGTGGACTATAAACATATGGAAAGGCCTACTGTTTTTCGCAAGAAGCGCAAGCGTGACGGTGGCAATAATGGAGACTTGGAGCTTGAGAGTGTTATTGAGGAAGGCGAGGAAACAATTGAATATTTGGATATCCCTGCTTTTTTACGTAAACAGGCAGATTAAAAGGTAGTCATGAGGGGGTAAATGTTGAGCTTTATATTAGCTGACAGTATTCGCCAGTTCTTGTTCTCATAATAAAATAGATCGATAAATGTGACAAAGTTCACAAAACTTTAACGAACATTTAAAGTCTGTTAATATGTTTGGCTCATTTTTAGCTTACTATCTTGACGGTTGATTGAATAGTGATAAAGCAAAGAACTCTTAAAAATGTAATACGGGCAGTAGGTGTTGGTTTGCATACGGGGGAAAAGGTTTTTTTGACCTTACGTCCGGCTCCTGTTGATACGGGCATTGTTTTTTGTCGGGTGGACTTAGATCCAGTGGTACAAATACCGGCTAAAGCTTGCTATGTAACCAATACTATATTATCTACGACTTTAGAGTATGGAGGGGCAGCTGTTTCCACAGTTGAGCATTTGTTATCGGCTATGGCGGGCTTGGGTGTAGATAATGCGTATGTTGATGTAACAGCATCAGAAGTTCCTATTATGGATGGTAGTGCTAGCCCTTTTGTTTTTTTGTTGCAATCGGCCGGAATTGAGGAGCAAGGTGCACCTAAGCAATTTATCCGAATTAAAAAAAAGATAATGGTTCAAGAAGGGGAGAAAGAGGCTACATTTGTGCCTTTTAATGGTTTTAAGGTTTGCTTTGAAATTGATTTTGATCATCCGGTTTTTCAAGGTCGTCGTCAGCAAGCTTGTGTTGATTTTTCTACTACCTCTTTTGTTAAAGAGGTCAGTCGTGCGCGTACATTTGGTTTTATGCGTGACATTGAGCATCTGCGAGCCAATCAATTAGCTTTAGGAGGTAGTGTCGATAATGCTATTGTGTTGGATGATTACCGTATTTTGAATGAAGATGGTTTGAGGTATGAAGATGAATTTGTCAAGCATAAGGTACTGGATGCAATTGGTGATTTGTATTTATTAGGTAAAAGTTTGATCGGTGAGTTTCGTGGTTACAAATCAGGCCATGCGCTTAATAATGTGCTGTTGCGTAAGCTATTGGCTGAGAGAGATGCTTGGGAGGTGGTAACCTTTGACAGGGAAGCAATGCCCATTTCTTATAGTGACTCTTTTGGTTACAGTGATCCAATTTTAGCGATGGGATAACCTTTGTTTTAGTGTAGTATAGGCTTTATGGACAGTGTAGAGATAAGGCAGTCTTTCCTTAATTTTTTTCGAGAAAAAATCATCAAATTGTTGCCAGTAGTTCTTTGGTGCCAGCGGGTGATCCTACGTTGCTGTTTACAAATGCGGGTATGGTCCAGTTTAAGGAACGAGCACGAAATAAATTCCTGTTTATACGCAGGACTATTTTTTGCTATCAAGGCGAGAAAATGGGCGTATAGTCATTCTATGTAACCATTTTCATCAACGCAGATAGCGAGAAATAGGACAAGTATAAACAGGAATTTATT
>JANQJO010000017.1 GCA_028281605.1 Pseudomonadales bacterium | reverse complement strand
GGCCAGAGTTGCAAGACTTTGGTGAAACCGGCCTCTATGAAGCAGGAAGTTAACGCCATAACCACCTATGGATAGTTTTGGATAGGTTTAACGGAACGGTCACGCGTCCTCCTAGAACTTTTCAAAGTGTTTTGTAATCTGTACTAAAGAACGATATGCCTGAAATGTATATGTGAAGTGGATAGAGTACTGGCTTATGCAGCGTTCTGAATCGCTGTTGCTTTATTAAATTCTAGCGCTTTTAGTGTCTTAACATGTACAATAACTGTCAGTTCAGATGCTGTTGGTTGCGCTTTTAAATCACGCAAGTGTTTACGAAAATCGCCTGAAGTATCAAATGCATCACTTTAAAATACATAGTATGTAAAGCATTTAAGGATTATAAGTGAAAAAAAGGATTGTGCCGCGCTCTGTTGAATCTGTTTCAGCTTCGGCTTTTACGGGGTTACATCCGGTGTTGGTTAGGGTGCTGCAAGCTCGGGGCATTTTAGATACGCAAGAATTACAACATTCTTTGAATGATCTACATACACCGCAACAACTCAAAGGCTTGCAACAAGCTGTGGACTTGTTAGTGCGGGCATTTGAGGAGCAAGCTCGATTATTGGTCGTGGGTGACTTTGATGCTGATGGCGCAACCAGCACGGCTTTAATGGTGAGCGCTTTACAGGCTATGGGGTCAAAAAAGGTCGGTTATTTGGTGCCCAATCGCTTTGAATACGGCTATGGTTTAACGCCTGAAATTGTTGATGTTGCACTTTCAAAGAAACCGGATGTATTGATTACGGTGGACAATGGCATCAGCAGTCACGAAGGCGTTGCCAGAGCAATAGAGTATGGTTTGAAAGTGATCGTGACTGATCATCACTTGCCAGGTGAAACCTTGCCCTCTGCCAGTGCTATTGTTAATCCAAATCAGCCAAATTGTGAATTTCCCAGCAAAAATTTGGCCGGTGTTGGAGTGGCTTTTTATGTTATGGCTGCGTTGAGGCGTCGCTTATGTGAAATTGGATGGTTTGAGCGTGCCAGATTGCAGGCGCCCAATATGGCGCAATTTTTGGATTTAGTGGCTTTGGGAACTATAGCAGACTTAGTGCCTTTGGATCGTAATAATCGTATTTTAGTGCAGCAAGGCCTTCAGCGTATTCGAGCTGGTAAAGCCCGATCGGGTATCAAGGCTTTACTGCAAGTAGCTAAGCGCCGTGAGGAAAAAACTGTCAGTGCTGATTTAGCCTTCGCGGTTGCGCCACGATTAAATGCGGCTGGTCGTTTAGATGATATGAGTAAAGGTATTGCGTGTTTGTTATCAAATAGTGTTGCGCAGGCTTTGCCTTTGGCACTGGAGCTAGACCAACTCAATCAAGAGCGTAAACAAATTGAGTCGTCTATGAAGGTAGAGGCTTTGCAAGCTTTGGAAGCTTTGTACTTTGATCAGGAGAATTTACCCTACGGGTTGTGTTTATACGACAGTACTTGGCATCAGGGTGTGATCGGTATTTTAGCCGCACGAGTGAAAGAGCGTTACCATCGACCGGTTATTGTGTTTGCTGATGCTGATGATACACACATCAAAGGGTCTGCACGTTCCATTGCAGGTTTGCATTTACGGGATGTCTTGGCTGAAGTGGATGCTCAATATCCGGGGGTGATCAGTAAATTTGGTGGTCATGCGATGGCGGCTGGGTTAACTCTGAAGCTGGAGGTTTTAGAGGATTTTCGGGAAGCATTTGAGACGGTGTTGGCGCGGCACTTGACGCCAGCGCATTTGGTTGCAGAATTTCAGACCGATGGGGCGTTACAGGCAGAGGAATTTACGTTAGAGTTGGCCCAGCAGATAAGAACGGCTTTTCCGTGGGGGCAGCACTTTGAAGAGCCTTTGTTTGATGGTGAATTTGAAGTATTAGATAAACGTATCGTAGGGCAAGCACATGTCAAATTTTCGGTCAGATTGCCGAGTCACCCGCAGAAAATATTAGAAGCCATTGCGTTTAACGCGGCTGATCAGTGGTGTGAAGGGGCTAGGCGCCTGCGTTTGGTGTATCGCCTGGATGTGAATGAATTTAACGGTAATGTTTCGTTGCAGCTGCTGGTATCTTATTTTGAACCGCTTGAGCAAATGGAAACGGTGGTGTTGTAGCATATTAGAGGTTGTTTGTTTTGAACAAAAATGTCGATATTGGTTTTGAAATGAATCCGATTAAACAAAGTCTAAAAGACTTTGCTGAGCGTGTCATGGCGCTTAGGGGGTATCTTTGACTACGAACATAAAAAGGAGCGTTTAGAGGAAGTAGCCCTTGAGTTAGAAAACCCTGAGCTGTGGCAAGATCCTGAGCGTGCTCAGGCCTTTGGAAAAGAGCGAGTAGAGCTCGAATCGGTTGTGTTAGAACTTGAGCAATTGCAGCAGGGTATAGAAGATAGTGTAGAGTTGTTAGATTTGGCCTTTGATGAGCAGGATCAGGCTACTTTAGTGGAAGTGCAAGAAGAAGTTGATGCTTTGGAGAAACGCATTGCTCAGCTAGAGTTTCGTCGCATGTTTAAAGGTGACATGGATTCGTGTCATGCTTACTTGGATATTCAGTCAGGCTCGGGTGGAACGGAGGCGCAAGATTGGGCTGAAATGCTGCTGCGCATGTATTTGCGTTGGGGTGAGCAGCACGGATTTAAGGCGGAAGTGGTCGAGGCTTCACCTGGGGAAGTAGCTGGTTTAAAAAGTGCTACTGTCTATTTTACAGGAGACTATGCTTATGGTTGGTTGCGTACGGAAACTGGTGTGCATCGGTTAGTGCGTAAATCCCCTTTTGATTCTGGCAATCGTCGTCATACCTCTTTTGCCTCTGTCTTTGTATCGCCTGAAGTGGATGACAGTATTGAGGTAGAGATTAATCCCGCTGATTTGCGTATTGATACCTATCGTGCCAGCGGTGCGGGTGGACAGCACGTCAATCGGACGGATTCAGCCGTTCGTATTACTCATGAACCGACGGGTATTGTCGTGCAGTGCCAAAATGATCGATCTCAGCATAAAAACAAAGCGCAAGCGATGAATCAACTAAAGGCGAAACTGTATGAGTTTGAGTTGCAGAAGCAAAATACGGAAAAGCAGGCTTTAGAAGATCAGAAGTCGGATATCGGTTGGGGCAGTCAAATTCGTTCTTATGTTTTAGACCAATCGAGAGTAAAGGATTTGCGTACGCAGATAGAAAGCAGTAACCCGACCTCGGTGTTAGATGGAAATTTAGATGCATTTTTAGAAGCGAGTTTAAAAAGTGGTTTGTAAAAGGTAGAGTGATGTCACAAGAGCAGATTGAAAACGAAAAAGCGAAACAAGATATTAATAAATTGGTTGCTCAGAGAAAGGCAAAGTTAGAGCAATTAAAAAGCCAAGGCCAGGCTTATCCTAATGATTTTAAGCGAACTCATTTTGCAGAAGATTTAAAGCAGGTGTATCAACACTTAGAAAAATCTGAGCTGGAAGAGCAAGCGTTGCGTGTGGCTGTGGCCGGTCGAGTGATGCTCAACCGTGGTGCGTTTGTGGTGATACAAGACATGACTGATCGAATTCAATTGTATGTGAATCGTAAAGTGTTACAGCCTGAGCAACTGCATGTTATTAAGCAATGGGATTTGGGTGACATTGTAGGTGCAGAGGGTGTGTTACACAAATCTAATAAGGGTGATTTATACGTTGATATGACGGTCGCGAATGTTTTGACTAAGGCGTTAAATCCTTTGCCAGAAAAGTACAAAGGTTTGACCGATACGGAGCAAAAGTACCGTCAGCGTTATGTGGATTTGATGGTTAATGAACAAACGCGAAAGATCTTTCAAATGCGTATGCGAACGATTGCGTTTATTCGAGAATTTTTAAACGCGCGTCGATTTATGGAAGTTGAAACGCCGATGATGCAAACTCTAGCCGGGGGTGCGGTTGCCAGACCTTTTGTCACGCATCATAATGCGCTGGGGATTGATTTATTTTTACGTATTGCTCCAGAGTTATATTTAAAGCGATTAGTGGTGGGTGGATTCGAGCGAGTCTATGAAATCAATCGTAATTTTCGTAATGAGGGCTTGTCCACGCGTCATAACCCTGAATTTACCATGTTAGAATTTTATCAGGCCTATGCTGATTATGAAGATATGATGAATTTGACGGAGGAGCTGTTGCGAGCATTGGCTAAAGATGTATTGGGGCAAACGCAATTAGAGTATCAAGGAAAGTCTTATGATTTTGCCGAGCCTTTTGCACGGATGAGTGTGTTAGAGTCTTTATTAGCCTTTAATGAGGATTGTAGCCAGTCGGATTTGATGGACTTGGACAAAGCCAGAGCCTTGGCCGAAGGGCAGGGTATTACATTGAAGTCGTCCTGGGGCTTGGGTAAGGTACAAATTGAATTGTTTGAAAAGACGGTAGAGCCTAAGTTAACCGGGCCGATTTTTATTACGCAGTATCCGACAGAAGTCTCTCCCTTGGCGCGCAAGAATGATGAGAATGAATTTGTAACGGATCGTTTTGAGTTTTTTTTAGGCGGACGGGAAATTGCCAATGGTTTTTCAGAGCTTAATGACCCAGAGGATCAAGCGATGCGTTTTCGTCAGCAAGTGGCTGAGAAGGAGGCTGGGGATGATGAAGCCATGCATTATGATGCAGATTACATTCATGCGCTTGAGTATGGCTTGCCACCGACGGCGGGGCAGGGTATTGGGATCGATCGTTTGGTCATGTTTTTAACCGACTCGGCTTCTATTCGTGATGTGATTTTATTTCCGCACATGAGGTCTGTTCAAAGTGCAGAATCTTAGAAGCAAAATTTTGGCTCGAACCGGAAATACTACTTGCGAAAAATCATCACTATTCACGTAAGCAATTAAAAAAAATTGAGTCAATAATTGAGGGGCATTACAATTGTTAATGTAGAAGAGCAATCCTCTGGTCACTATTATTGGCCTGATATTGATGTGGATTTAACAGATGAAATTATTGAACACCCGGAAAGATTCCCATTAAAAGCAAAAGGCAGGTAATTATTGGCTCTTTGGAGGATATACACGTGCTGCGTTACTATTAACAAGGAGACGGTATGTGTCATTTTGAACGTTCTGTTTGGGTCAGCTATGCAAGTGCTGATCAATCATTGGTTCAAGCTTTAACGAATTATGTTAAAGAACATTATAATCGAACTGCCTTGCAATCTCAGCGTGAAATTGTACCGTTTTATTTGAGAACTTATAAGCGCAATAAGCAGGATTCAACGCCATTAAAGAATGAGGATGGGCAGACCGAAAGTGCCAGCTCTAAAAACTTATCTTTCTTAAATGCAGGTGAATCCATTGCAGAATTGGTGCAAGTGATTGCGATCAATTTACGTCGACTGTTAGTGATCAGCCCATCTTATTTACAAAGTGAGCACTGCATGTGGGAATTTTGCAGTTGTTTAGCCTCTCACCATAATCATAGAATATGTTTTTTAATGTTAGGTTTTGAGCAGGATGGCGATTGGCAAAATGAGCGAGTGTTTGACTTTGTTGAAGGTGAGAAAAAAGACAAAGTTTTAACACTTGCGCAAGGTTTGGCTTATGTGTGCCAGAAAAAGCAATTGGATTTTCCTTTTAAAGCCGATGTCAACCTAAGCAGTGATCAGGATGCTGAAAGATTTTTTGCAGATAAACTCAATCATTTATCAGATCAGGTTTATATAAAGGTTTCAGCGAAGCATGACAATATCCATGAGTATGATGAAGGGGAAATAGCAACTTTAGCCGATGAAATTAAATCTTATGCCAATAGTTTTAATATTGAAGATGAAATTAAAGAGTTCAATGAGTTTATCATCAAGACATTTAATGTATGGGCAAAAGAGGCACATGCTAAAAAGTATTTAGATGCATTTAAGTCCAAGGAAGGCAGTGAGTTTACTCAGCAAGACCTTATTGCTCTGAATCTCGATATGATCAAAAAATTCGTAAAGTTTTTAATAAAAAACGAAAATTTTGATGATGATGAAAAAAAACAGGCAAAGCAAAAAATAACGTTAAGGCATTTTGCTGGAGTTTTAGCGTTGCTGTTGCTGGATAAAGCCTGGATAGGAGAAATGCGTCGCTCGTCCTTGCGGGGTATGTATATTCGAGTAGCCGATCAAGTGTTTATTGATGAACAGAGCAGTGAAGATGACTTGAGACAAAAAAAGAAAGCATTTAGAGCGCGTATAGCCGATTGCGCAATCCGGCAGATGGAAATAAAATTATTGCCGCCAACAGACATAGGCACTCCTCCGGAAGTTGATGTAGGGCATCAAATTGTTTTGCCTAAAGGAACGGTTGAAGACATTGATCGAAACAGATCTTCAAAAGAAACAATGGAAGAAAAAGCGAAGCCCCTATTGGTTGAAACACTGTGTAAGATGCTGGATGACAATGAAGAAAATATCAACAAAAGAATGAAAGACAGTGCCTGGCCCAGTTGGGTGCGTGATAACGTTTATGAGCGTATAGACAAAAGAACAGGGTTGTTTTTAGATGCTTGCTTTTTTGTTGAAAGAAGTCGTTTTCAAGAAAGTATGGATGCGATTGAAAGAACTATTTTTTATATTATTGAACGCATTAATGAGCATGCACCAGAGGATGAAAAGATAAAAATAGGGGTTTCGACTATCAGTAATCGTGATGAAGGCAATACGATTCAATTGTTGGGTCAGGCCAATACACATGGAGGAAAATACGGTAAAGTGTATCATGAAATTGTTAAATTAATGGAGTGTTGAAAAGATGACAACGAACCCATCTTCTAAGCAAGTGATTTTAAATTTGACAGTGAAAACTCTTGCACTTAAAGATGAAAACAAACAGCCTGTCTCAGGTTATTGTTTGGATGAACAGCATGTTGGGGCGATTCAAGCGGCTTATTTTTCTGGGCGCCCTTTGTTGGTGAGAGGTGATCCTGGTTTGGGCAAAACCGTATTGGCAGAGGCTGTAGCTTCGTTGTTAAATTGGGGTTTGGTAAAGGTAGTGGTGCATTATAACAGTGGTATTGATGATTTTCTTTACAGTATTGATCATTTACAACGTTTGCATGATGCCAACCAAGGTTTAAACTCTGATGTTAGTCAAGATATGGCTTTGTCACGATACATTCGTCCCGGTAAAATTTGGCAAGCGATTGCGCCAGATACTTTAAAAGACTATCAAATGGAACGGCCTCATACCTTGCAAGGGACGGTATTATTAATCGATGAAATTGATAAGGCTGATTCTACTTTGCCTAATGCGTTGTTGGAGGTTTTAGATACTCGAGAAATTACCTTACCTTGTTTAACCAATGCTATCAAGCCCAAAATACCTCATCCTGTTTTTATCATCATTACGTCAAATGAAGAGCGCTTACTGCCGCAAGCCTTTATTCGCCGCTGTGCTGTACTGGATTTACAATTAAAGAGAAATAAAGAAGGTATTAAGCAACTAAAAGAAATTTATGTGGCTCATCAAACCTATAATTCGAGTATCAAAGCACTATCCGATGAACTCATTGAAGGATTAGCGCAGTATGTATTAGAAAAAAGAGAGGTTAGAGACGAGGGAGAATATAAACCTGGTACAGCCGAGTTTTTAGATGTGATTTGTGCAATCAGTGAGTTTGATGAAGCTATAACTGAGAAGCAATTGAAGGATTTAAAACAGCATTTAATTGATAAAAAACAGCAAAGAGATTGATTAGCATGAGCGGCCATTTTGGTGATGCTTTACGTTTGATTCGTATTTTAGGGAAGCAACACCCTCATTTGTCGTATGCATTAGAAGCTTTGGGTCTTGAGTATCGGCCGCCAGAGGAGGAAGCAAAAAGCGAACCGTGCAGGTTATCGGCTCAGCCTCTTGATGATAATCTTATGGATCTGTTTGAGCCTTCGGTTGAAGCCTGGCACTTTCCCATTGTTGTTAATAGCCATTATGAAAAGCGAGGGCATGCAAGCGCGAATTCTTTATTAAAACAGATTGGTGATTATGAAGTTTTAGAATTTGCAAAGAAAAAAGAGCAAGTTCCACCAATTTCTCTTTGGTGCGATCGAGCGTTAAAACACGTATTAACTGAGCATGTGAAACGGTTAAAAGTCTCTAGAAAACTGGACATGGCAGGACTTACGTGTAACCTTGCGAAACGTGAGCCGTTGAAGCAGTTGCCTTATCGAAAGGAGTGTCATTTACCAGCAGAGATATGGCTCTATACTGATACGCGTGGCCATCGATTGATTTATCAAAATGATTACAAAGCGCTTTATGTGATGTTGTGCCAATATTTTGGTGCGGCAGGCATCGGCAAGGTGGTGCAATTAATAAAAAGTTGTTATGGTTATGGCCAGTGTCATCGGCTGCAATGGCGAGCCAGTCAAAAAATGGAAGGTTCTGCCGTTATAAAAAGTGGTGAATTACCCTTACCACCGGTTGGTGCGAGTTGTATGATTGTAACTGATGATGTGCAGGAAAAGCCTTGGTCAACGCTGCTTGAATCGTTGCAGCAGCGTGCTGTTCAATGCACTGTTATCCCATTTAATTTAAAACGTGCGGTCTCGCAAAGGTTTTATCGTTTAAAGCCACAGTATTGTATGGCCGATCATAATGCAATGCTGTGTGCCTTAAGTTTAACACCCATGCGTTTCAGTTTAGGTTTGATCCGGGCGTTACGAATTGCATTGACACAAGCTGGACCGGAATTGGAATATAAGCTGTTGGCGACGCCTGGTATGCATTGGCAGTTGGCTGAACAATACGGTGAGTGGCACGAAGGTTTTTGTCGTTATCAAAAACAAGTTAAACAAGTTTTTGCAAATCGTCATGTTGAGGTGACATATCTGATCGAAGAGCACCTTAAGCAAGAGGATGAGTCAGTATTACGTGAGCATCAGTTATTAGCACTTAGGTACTTACATTCAGAGGATGCTCATCGTAAGCGAATTGTAGAACATTATTATCGGATGGTGGCCAGTCGGTTTTTGAATCAATTTCACTTGGATGAAGCGCAGTGGTGGTTAGAGAGGGGCTTGAGTTTAGGTGGCATGGAGGATAAGGCTCTGTATATGCCGATAGAAATGAAGCGAGTGATGACTTTAGCCAATAAAAAATGGCAAGAGGAGACCCGTTTAACTGATCAATTGCCAGCTTCTCATTTGGACTCTGAATTGTGGTTAGAGCTGGAATCGAAAAGTGCTCATGTTGTGTGTCCAGGCGCTTTGAAACTTGATGTTGATCGTATCAAGGTATTGCCTTTATACAATTCTGGGGCAGAGACAACAGGTGTGAGTCTTGCCCACTTGCAAGAATGTCGGCAGACTTTTGTATCTCCTGAACGAAAGAGGAATAAACCTTGGCTTATTCCTAAACATCGGCAAGTTTTTTCTGTTGATACACCGAAAGAAATGTTAAAAATCCAAGCGTTAAACAGTCATGATTTCTATTGGGCACAATCGGTGTCTGTGACTGAAGCTGGTGTTGTGGCGAAAACAGAACAGGTTGAGCTTTGTTGGCCGAGTGCAGGTGATCATCAAGGGCCTGTGATTACAGTGCAACCGGGGGCGCCGCGTTGGTTACGAACTTTTGTGCCTCAATGGGATGAGTACGGTTTGTATGTAGAGATAAATGTGGGGGGCGAAATATTGACTTTGCGTTACATACCACCGGGCAGTTTTTTAATGGGTTCGCCGGACTCTGAGCCTAAACGATTTTCAAATGAATTGCAGCATGCTGTGACTTTGACTCAGGGGTTTTGGTTAGGTGAAACAGCAGTGACGCAAGCTTTGTGGCAGGTGGTTATGGGGGATAATCCAAGTTATTTCAAATCTGAATCAGAAGCGTTGCCTGTGGAGCAAGTCAGTTGGGACGATTGTCAGGCTTTTTTCGAGAAATTGAATGCCAGGCTTGCCGCTGCATTAGGTGAAAGTATGGGTGAAGAGCTTACATTTCCCACAGAGGCGCAATGGGAGTATGCTTGTCGGGCAGGTAGTTGTACGGCGTATGCGACAGGTGACAGGATGACGATTGATCAGGCTAATTTGGGTGGCGGAGGTACAGTAGATGTAAGTCAGTTTATAGCAAACTCATGGGGTTTATACCAAATGCATGGTAATGTTTATGAATGGTGCTTGGATGGGCACAGAGACTATCAAGCTCATCCAGTGACAGATCCTGTAGGTGACTTGGAGGGTCCACTGCATTTCCTGCGTGGTGGGTGTTGGGTCAGCAACGCGCAGTGCTGTCGGTCTGCTAGTCGCGATGCCTACTCGCATGGTTTTCGTCGCAACAGCGTTGGTGTGCGTGTGGCTATGGTCCCTCAAGCTAGCGAGTTTGTCAGCAAGCTAACCGAGCCTTCGAGCCTGAGCGAAGCGAGAAAAGCGAGAGCAAACCTTAGGGTTTCTAAAATATTTAATAGGAAGAAAAAATCATGAGATTTAAAGTATTTGTTGGATATCAAGCTTCATCAAGTGCTGTGTCTAGTGAGCAGGCAGTTTCGACCAAAAAAGCTCGTATAGATTACAAAGAAGTGTCAGTGAAAAGGAAATCGTGTGAATATTAAGCAAAGTTTGCTATCGACAGTTATCAGCTTAAAATTATCCACAAAAATAGCTTTACTTATTTTTGCGTGTATTGCTATTTTAGCGAGTTGTGCCCAAACACCTCCTTACATCACGCAATGCAACCAACCTGCTTGTGAAATGGTTGCTATTTATACGAGCAGTTCTTATCAAGAACTTGAAGGTATAAAAGTTCTTGCTAGCCCTGCAATTGAATTCATTATTAATAACGACGATATAGAAAAAATGTCGGAACAAGGTAATGTTTTTTCCGTTGAATTCAAAAATGAAAAAAGAATGTCAACAGCAATACTTTCCTTAGAAGATATTGGTATCGCACAAGAAGATGTGGAGATAGACTCATTTATAAAAAGCGCTTTTTTGAAGAAATTCAGCACTTTGAAAGACGAAAAACTAAGTGATGCATTATTACATAGTACGTGGGGCTTTAAGATAACTAGCCTTGAAAGTGATCAGGTGTTTTATTTTAATCGTGAACCTCTTACCGTATTTTATTACCCGATTAAATCTTCTGTATTTCTCGGTGAAATGTACCAAATTATAGTGGTTGATGAACGAGATAAGAAACAAGCTACCGTGATTGATCTATACAAATTCAATGATGTTGATGTAAAAAAATTTATTTCGACTATAAAAAGTTATGACTATTAAGAAATAAGTAAGAGTAATGTAATCACTTACAGAGCAAGAAAAAAAAGATATTCGTGATATTTTGGAAAATTTTTATGGTTCTCAAGTAAAAAACTGGAAAATTAGCATTAAAATTTTTGAAGTTTTAGGTGAGTTGATTAATGAGACAAAACAATGCGACAAGATGATGGATTTGATGCCACGACCATTTGGAGGTGGAGCTGTCATTAAATGGGGGCATAAGCAAGTGCGTGACTTTGTATTAAGAAAGTTAAAAAGTAGTGAAGGAAGGCATTATATCATTTGCATGAAGACAGGCGCGTGGCGTTTTAGAAGTAAATTTGACATGGCACGGCATGGTATTTAGGAGACATTCAAAAATAAAATGAAATTGGTTTTTGGCTCACAGTATGACAGACGCATTATTGATACAAGATTTGGCCGAAATTGACTGCCGTCATCGCTGGCAGTTAAGGCCGCCGAAAATATTTCCTTCTCGGGGTGCTGTAGCTTGGGGATTCGATCTTTATGGCTTGTGGCAAACTTTTTCGGTGAAGGGGGTTGAGTTTAAGCTACGTTATATCCCACCAGGCCGTTTTGTGATGGGTTCTCCAAAGTCTGAGCCTGGGCGATTGCCGAATGAATTACAACATGTAGTGACACTCACGAATGGATTTTGGTTAGGGGAGACAGCTGTAACTCAAATTTTATGGCAAGCGATTATGGTAGATAATCCGAGTCATTTCAAATCAGAAGGTAGAGCAGAGTTGCCTGTTGAAACAGTTAGCTGGGATGATTGCCAAGTATTTTTTGATACTTTAAATAAAGTTTTTTCTGATCGATTGGATGGGTTGGTGAGCGAATACTTTACTTTTCCTACAGAAGCGCAATGGGAGTATGCCTGTCGTGCAGGTAGCCGTACAGTTTATGCTACAGGTGATCGACTCAGTTCTGAGGAAGCTAATTATGGAAGGGGTTGGGATGATGGTACGGTGGATGTAAAGCAATTCTTAGTGAATGCGTGGGGTTTGTATCAGATGCATGGCAATGTTTATGAATGGTGCTTGGATGGACAAAGAGAGTATCAAGCTCATCCAGTGATAAATCCTGTAGGTGATCTGGAGAGTTCGAAGCGTGTCTTGCGTGGTGGTTGTTGGATCGACTTTGTGCAGTACTGTCGGTCTGCCAATCGCGATGCTTACTTGCGTTATGATCGCGGCAGCTACGTTGGCTTGCGTGTGGCCATGATTCTTCAAGCCAATGAGGCAGCGAGCTAACCAGTCGAGCTGCCAAGCTGGCCTGAAGCGGAGCCAGGCCAGCGGGAAGGGTAAAGAATTTTTTTGGCTTGACCTTAAAATTTTCCGGAATATACTAAGGTTGACCTTAAAATTATCCTTTTTTGTTTAAAAACCGATTATGCATCGCTATCTTACTGATTTTATTAAAAAAGACTTGTTGAAAAAAATGGTGATTCTGGGTGGACCCCGCCAAGTAGGCAAAACAACACTCTCTTTACAGCTATTGGGTGCCTCTGATGAACAGCATCCGGCTTACCTTAATTGGGATCATATTCGTACAAGAAACCAACTTTTAGAAGGCCAACTGCCCTCAAATGAGCGGCTGATCATTTTGGATGAAATTCATAAATATAAAGATTGGCGTAATTTAGTCAAAGGTTTTTATGATACGAATAAATCGACGACGGCTTTTCTCATTACGGGCTCGTCTCGTTTAGACTATTATCGAAAAGGCGGCGATTCCTTATTGGGGCGCTATTTTTTTTATCGTTTACACCCTTTGTCTTTGTATGAAGTCAGCTCCAAACCCACTCAGAAAGATTTAGATGCCTTGTTATCTTTTGGTGGATTTCCTGAAATGTTTTTGGAACAGAATGAAATCGATTGGAAGCGTTGGCAAAAAGAGCGCATCACTCGTGTGATCAGAGATGATTTGCTGTCACTTGAGCAGGTGAAAGATGTGACGCAGCTTGAAATATTAGCGGGGTTATTGACAAAAAAAGTCGGTTCAACTCTGTCTATTAATGCTATTGCTCAGGATTTATCGGCCTCGCATGAAGCTGTAAAGCGTTGGGTATCGATATTGGAGAATGTGTATTATTGTTTTCGAATATCCCCTTTTGGAGCACCCAAGATTAAAGCTTTAAAAAAAGACCAA
>JANQJO010000008.1 GCA_028281605.1 Pseudomonadales bacterium | reverse complement strand
GCGTTGCCTTCCTCATTCGACCGAATCACGTATAAGGCATACGCTCATCGGCTCTCATTCGTCGGCGCCTTTATGCCAAACCATAGGAAAACGCTATAGCCTTACCCAGACCTCTGTGGCACCTCTTCAAGCCGAGCACCTTAAAAGAATATAGTGAACTGAAATTAGATGCAAATTATTGGCGAAAGCAACATAAGTTAGCGACCCTTCGGGAGAAACGTATCAAGAAAAAAATAGAAAAACTAAAAGCAAGCATCAGGGATTTAAAGCAACACCTTTAACGGCAAAAAAACAGAAATTAAACGAAATTTCCGTCATGGCTTAAAAATAGTTTTGTACAGTTCGCAGCTATTTTGTACTGACTCAATTTTGATAAAGTCAATAATATTGTTCATATCTAAGATTGGTTTTTTGTTTCAGTAGACAAATTTCTAAAGAAGAGATTTTATGAACACACCATCCGTGAGATTTGAATATTATAATCAAAGATCGCTCAAGTTAATTAGTCATATCGATTGAGTTTTGACAAGGTTTTTCATGAAGCTTGTTAGTTTTGATAATACAACCCAATACTCATGCTGTTGCTTTCCCAGTGTGCTGCGTTCAATCTAGTTGAAGCTTGTGTTCCGTTGCTGAAAAAAACTCTGTCTATTCCTGTTTTAGTCTTCCAGCGTTCACTGGTGTAGGCTATTTGCATGGAAAGGTTAGGAGCAATCTTAAGAGCATAGTTTATAGAAGCGATAAGACCAGTTCCATTGGCTAAGTGTTCGAAAGACTTTGGATGTTGAAAGTCAGTTCTTAAGTTCCAATCAGCTTCGGCGTTGTAATCGGCAAAGTGATATTCGCTTCTAAGGCGAAATTGACTAGTGTTAAATGCTTTTGTGAATTGTATGCCTGTAAACCAACTGAGCCAATCTGCAGCATAAGAGCTTTTTAATCCGTTAAATTTGCCTAATCCCGGTGTGGTTGAGCTGGAAACAACTTGCTCACCATTGGTTTTGATAAAATTTTGACTATTATGAGCTATACCGAATAAATATGTGAAGTTGCTTTGATTGAAAGTATTATTTTCTAAGCCCAGAGTCAATTTGTAGCTAGTGATATTAGAGCCATCTGGACTGGAGTAGCTTCTACTGAATTCATTTGTTCTAAAATTATTTGAATAATCTGAATCTTGTACTATTCCCTCATCGATAACACCTTGAGATAAGTGAAATTGAAAGAGTGTATTGATATTATTTTTTAAAGGAATTTTGCCTTCAATGTTGTAAGACCAGGAAGAGATTTCCAGATTTTCGTAAGTCAATTCTGACAATATGTTAGGTGAATGTGTGCCGGTGATATCGCTGGCAATGTTCCAATCAAAATGAGCATTTTGTTCTTCCAGAGAAAAACCCATTTGCCACTGTGCCTTTTTGAAAAGTTGGTCGCCTTCTTGTTGATATAATGGTTTTTGTTGAAGATTTTGATTTTCTGAGTGTGCAAAACACACATTATGAATAGAGCTTAACACAAGAATTACAATAGCTTGCATCATGTGTTTTAAGGTAATCATGTTGTTTTCTCCAAAACTGCTATCTTTTAATGTGAGGAGAGTCTCTAATTTTTACTATAGCATTTGTTAAACAAGATTTTTTACGATAAAGGGTCATAAAAAAAGGCAGCATTATGAAAATGCTGCCTCGCCTTGCACATAAACTTTCTTTTTAATACGATTGGTTTGGTCTTTTATGAATTTTTAGAATTAAAATTTTTTATAGTGAACTGTAGGTTTGTGATGTGCTTCACAAAAATTTCTTATATAACTACTATAGCTGTTGAATTTTGGTTTTTTAGATTGATTTATTCGTATTAAAAACTTTAATAGATATTGATTTGTTTTTGCCTAGACTGCTTTTTGTTGACTTTGAAAAAACTTTAAAAGTTAGTAGCTTGATATGGTTTTTTGTCTAAGAAATAGAGTCGTCAAAAAAACAAAAGAGAGTTAAGTTTTGGCTCCCAGTTTTTTAGCCAAAGTTTTGGTTAAGAAGATATCCCTTTCTGTTTGTTTGATCCATGGCTTTATATTGTTAAGAATCAACTCAGATAGTGCTTTGATATGATTGGGTTGGACATTCAAAGCGGGAATATAGTGAAATTGTTGGCCACCTGCTTCTTCAAAAATCGATTTATTTAAAATAGCAATTTCTTCTAAAGTTTCTAGGCAGTCAGCACTAAAGCCGGGACAAAATATTTGTAAATGTTTTGTTTTGTTTTTTCCTAACGTTTCAACTGTTTTGTCGGTATAGGGTTGTAACCACTCTGCTTTGCCAAAGCGAGATTGAAAAGATGTCATGATTGATTCTTTGGGAAAATGAAGTTGCTCTGAAATGAGTCGTGTTGTTTTGTGGCATTGGCAGTGATAGGGGTCTCCTAAGAGTAAATTTCTTTTGGGTAAACCGTGATATGAGAAGAGTAAAATATCAGGTTTTGTGTGTTTATTCCAAAAGGATTGAATGTGTTCGACACAAGCTTTGATAAAAAGATCGTTATCGTGATAGTGGTTGATAAATCTGAGGTCTGGTACCCAGCGCCATTGGCGTAAGGTGTTAGCGATTGCGTCAAACGTTGAGCCTACCGTGGCACCTGAGTAATGAGGGTACAGTGGTAAAATAAGCAAATATTCACAACCTTGATCTCTTAACCGTTGTAGGGCACCCTCTATGCTTGGGTTGCCATAGCGCATACCGTAGGTTAGTTCGATTGCGGGTACTTTTTGTTTTATCATTTGTTGTAGTGCTTGTGCCTGTTTTTGCGTTATTGAAAGTAACGGTGAGCCTGCATCTGTCCAGATTTTGGCGTAGGCATGAGCCGATTTTTTGGGACGTAGGTTGAGTATGATGATATTTAAAATAAACCACCAGATTGCCTTGGGGATTTCTATGACTCTGCTATCACTTAAAAATGTTTTTAAATAGGGTCTGATTGCTTTTGCTGTGGGCGCGTCTGGGCTGCCGAGATTGGTAACCAGTATCCCAATTTTAGGGGGGCTTTGGTGTGAAAATTTTTTTTGAGTAGAGTATCTATTCATATGTGACCATTATTTTAAAAAAGTAATAACAAAATCAGATAACAGATTATGGCTGTAATCTTTGTGAATGGCAATTTTTCTTATGTTTTGGATGTTATGGCTAAAAGCCATTTTGCAGCGATATACACAATAAAAGTGAGTAGTGTCTATGAGTATCCTTTCTGAGCTGTGTGGGTAGCTCATAATGGTTCTTCGGATTGCTTGGTTCTGGCATGGAGTAACTCATATTTTACGAATAGATATATACTCTCACATTTTTTCAAATTTATAAAAAATGTCAAATTGCTAAGACTTCGAAGGTTTTTTTATGTATAATTTGAGGTTTTATTGAGATATCAAAGAAACAAATAATTGGAGGCTTTTATAATGCTTAATTCATTGCAATTATATAAACCGTCAGAATCTAAACCTTCGCAGGCAGCGGGACAAATAGCTTCACTTGAATCTTCAAATGAACGAGCAACATCTTCAGTCAGAGATTTCTATTTGTGGCATATAATGGTCCCTCTAAATATGGGTATAGCAGGAGGGCTTCTAGCATCATATCTTACTTGTCGGAGCACCGAAATTGACTGTGATATGCGTAGTGTGGCAGGAACAGCCATACTCTGCGGTTTTGTAGTTACCCTGCAAAACTTGTTAATGTTCTATTGTGATTGATCGCATCTCTCGGAATAAATCGTACTTGGTAAGGAGGTGTCCCAGAATAAAGTTTACAAGCTTCGCTCCTGAACTCGCTGTGCTCAGACATGCATCCGCTCACATTGTAAACTTTATTCTGGGACACCTCCTAACTGATATCACATTTTCTGTTTCAGTAATTCAGTTCAACAAGCATAAATAAGAAGCTAGGGAACGTGCACGAAATAACTTTAACATTTAGAGCGGATGCATGTTTGAGCACAGCGAGTTCAGAAGCGAACAATTGGGTAGATATTTCCTGCGCCTTACCTTATTTCATGAAGGCTGATTGTTCCGTAAACGTTTTAATTTTATAACGAGAGCGTATAAATCGGTTTTCTTTTCTAACACATCTAAGGCATTTGCCTTGATAGCTTTGACAGCGGTGGGAATATCGCAGTGGTTGGTGAGGATAAATGCGGGCAGTTGAATATTCTTTTTGGCTAATTGATTGAGTAGTTTTATTCCGCTGCCATCTATTAGTGTGATTTCGGTAATCAAACAATCTGCTTTGTTTCTACAAATATAATTCCAGAAACTACTGCTTCGATCAAAGCATTGAGTACTAAAGCTTTTGCTTCTTAGCAGTTGGCACAATTGGGTGCGAAATTCTATATTGTGATCTAAAAGACAGACGATAAAGTTACTCATAATTGTCTCATTATGCCACATAATGCAATGTAAAGAAGTAAGGGAAAGTGCGTACTGTGAGCATTTAAGTGAAATGATAAGTAGAAATGCCTATATACAAGCATATAAAGCGTACTTACTATTTAAATTTATGAGATTTGCTATGAGTTTAGGTTTGCATCAATTTGACGAATTTATATTTTTTTAATGTGCTGGAGGGTGTGTATGCCTGCATTAAAAGCTGTTCATGCTGATGGTGAAAACCAATTATTGGAATCGTGTATGCATTGCTTTTTGCATAGAGATTGTTTGCCTGCTTTGGTTGATAGATCTCACTCTCATAAAATGAATGAATGGATAGAACATTTGAAACCCATACAGAGTAATGCCTATATTTTCCGGCAGGAGGACCTTTTTCATTCTATTTACTTTTTGAAATCTGGTGCTGTTAAAACTTATACGATTGCGTATGATGGCCAAGAGAAAATTACGGGATTTTATTTGCCTGGTGAGGTGTTTGGTATAGATGGCTTTAGTACAGGCTGTTATGTAAGTAGTGCTAAAGCATTGGAAACTACAGCTATTTGTAGTTTTAAGTTTAATCGTTTGCAGAAGTTGAGTAATGAGTGTGCAGATCTGCAGTCTTGCTTATTTAAAGTAATGAGTCATGAAATTCAAATGCAGCAACAATGGTTAATATTGCTCAGTAAATACAGTGCGGAGGAGAGAGTGGTTTTCTTTTTGAAAAATCTTTCTGATAGAATGAGAAAGCGTCGTTTATCTAAGACGTGTTTTCATTTGCCTATGTCTAGAATTGATATTGCCAACTTTTTAGGGTTGTCTGTGGAGACAGTTAGTCGTACGTTTACGCGCTTGCAACAAAGGGGGGCGATTGTCATTAAAGGAAGATTGGTTGATATTAAAGATTTTTCGGAGTTTGACTCTTATTGGGGTATTGGTGATTCTTGCCAGATATTAAATCGGTGATCTTGGCTTTTAAAAAGTTGGTTTTATTTATTGTTTGAAGTAATCACTTAATTTGTTCTGTAAATGTCAAAGCGTGTTGAACGACTTTGCAGATGATAATTAAGTTCGTGTTCACTGACGGGAGGGCTGTTTTTGGGTCTTTTGACAATGACCCTATTGCGTGCTTTTTTTATATAAAGTGTTAGTGCAGTTGTAAGGTCTGTATCTTGCCCAATGAGCATTTGCAATACCTGCATGGGCTTGCGTACTTTGGCTGATTTGGCTCGAGTTGGAAACATAGGGTCGTAGTAAATGATTGTAAAATTTGGATTTTGAGGCATGTTTAATAAATTTTGAGCATCGTTATGATGTAGAGTGATTGAGCTGAGCATTGGGTATAAAACTGTGTGTTCAAGCCCTCTGGTTATAGCATCTTGAAGCAATGCGTGTAGAATTGGATTGCGTTCACAAGTGGTTACCTTGAGCCCGATTGAGGCCATAAGAACACTGTCTGTACCAGAACCGCCGGTGCTATCTAAAACTGATTCAATGGACTCTTTGCCGAGTGCTTTTAGCAGCAGCTCTGTTTTAGCATTGGCTTTTTTTAGTCTATATATAAAAGCGGATGTACAAAAATCCCAGTGTAGTGCTTGCCATGTAGGATGTTGTAGATTTGATAATTTTAGGCAACCTTTTTCATAAAATAAAGCAAAGTCAAACCCCTGATCTTTGGCTTGTAATCTATTAGGGAGTACAGACAAGCTGTATTGATTGGCTAAAGCTTCAGCGTTTAAGGGGGTTGAGTGCTTTTCTATTACCACACAACAGGCTGTGTTGACGTAGAGTTGTTGCATATTTGTTCATTGTAAATGATAAAGGTGAGCTTTTCATAGGATAAATACTTAATATAGTCTTGATATCTACCGCAAAAACCGTCAGCATGTGTAATCTATATGAAGGACACATGAAATAACAAATGGAGTATGCCCCTATGAGTGTTGACGTTGATATACCCAATCCTTGGAACTTTAACGCAAATGCTAATATCAGCGGTGGGTTAGACTTAGATTTGGATGAAATTAGAATCAAAGAATTGCCCACTATTAGGTTGAGTGTTGATAACCTGCCTGTTATAAATCTTAATGCTGACTTAAGTGTTAAAGAGTTACCTACGATTAAACTAGAAACTGATAGTAAAGTTGACTTAGGCCTAGATAATGTGAAAGTTGATTTAGGCTTGGATAACGTTCGTGTTGATCTTGGTTTGGATAATATCCGCATTAAGGAATTACCTGAAATTTGCTTCAATTTTGGACTGAAGCCCATGCGTTGTAGTTTCCCATTAAGCTATAAATTTGGTATTTCATTCTTTAAGTTTAATGTTTTTACTTTTGAGGTGTGTGGTGAGGGCATGTCTATATTTGAGGACTATCGCCCGCGTAAAACGGAAATTTGTAAATAAAGTTAGATTTGCAGAGTAAACCAGGTAAGGAGTACTGTCATGAAAGCGCCGTATTCAGGGGAGCCAGAAAAGGATTGGCAATTGGCTAAAGGGCCGTTTAAATTCCTGGGTATACCTTCCCAGTGTGTTGGAGAACTAGGTTTAATTAATACGTCCAGTCAAAAAATCAAAGTGAGATCATTGAGTACAATAGGGCAGTCTGCTCTTAAAGGTGCTGCTGAAGCTTTGGGCGAGGTAGTTGTTGCGCTTAGGGCTAAAATTCCAAGTAAGGGCTCATTGAAAACCCAGGCTCGTTTGCAGATTGATACGTTTACACCTCCTGGGGTTTACGAGACTAAGGTGGTTTGTGGTAAACAGCAGGAGCTGGTACAAGTGAAAGTGTTGGAAAACCATGATCTGCGTATTCAGCCTCGGCATATCAAGTTAAAAGGAGCCAGTGGTGATACTTTAAGCTACACTATTCAACTTGCAAATTTTGGAAATATGCCCGTTGTGTTGCATGACGCTGCTATGATTTGGTTAGAAGAGAAAAATTGGGTTGGGCGGACCTTTGTTTATATGATGCGTGATTCAGTTGAGGGGGAAACGCACCAACAGTTTTTAGACAGAGTGGTGGATGGCTTTAGGGCTTCGATGGTGGCGCCGGTCAGTGTACACTTTGAGCCTAAAGCAGATGCTGTATTGCCGCCAGGAGTGAGTGTAGAGAGAAATATGACATTGACTTTGCCTAAGGGCTTACAAAAGGGCAAAGTATATCATGGCTTTATCAAAATTAATGAAAAGAGAGTTTGGGTAGAACTTAATTGTAATGGATCACATAATTCAACGAAAAGGAGATAAATGATGAAACAAAATTCTGGATGTTGCCCTTCTTCATGTTTAGATGTACTGTTGCTTGGGCCGCGGCTTATTAAAGCTTCGGCAGAGAGTACGGTGGAGGTTTTAAAACAAACTTTTGGAGGTGAGAAGGGTAATTACTCTTGTTGTGAGCCTTCTTTGCAAGAATATTTGCGCTCTTTGTATGCTAAGTGTTGTGATATTCCTGAAACGCAATGTCCCCCTCGGTGTGTTTGTTGTATTTGTTGGGAGGGGGCAGCAGGTGATATTTTGCATCATCATATTCAAATTACTAATACTGGAAAAGAAAAAAGATTGTTTAGTTTAGAGTCTATCCCTTTCCCATGCACAGAAGTTGCTATTGATGTAAGCCCTGCCCAAAAAAATTTAGCTCCTGGCCAATCGTTACAAGCTGTGGCCAGTTTAAAGATACCAACAGATTTTTCAGGCAGTGTTTATCGTACTGAAATTTTGGTGAAAGGGGCTTACGAGCAATGCATTAAGGTTCATTTACAAGTTAAGCCTCGCCAAGATCAGTGTTGTTACATAGAGCAAGGTGAAATTCCTGAGCGTGTCCGGGCGCAAAAATGGTATCATCACTTTCAATGTACAGAGCCTTGTTTTGAGCCTGCTGATGAGGCAAAGAAAGGTGGTTTGTGATTGATTAAAGTGTGTGGGGTTTGCTATGGTTGCTGATAAAGTTGAGTTGTTTGTTAGAGCAAAAAAAAATCTCAAAAATAAACTGAAAGAAAACTCTTCAAAAAGCAAGCGCTTGGTTGAGCGTGCAGGCAATTTGGCCAAACATTTGGTGTTGGGGCTGGAGTCGTCTGCTTATTCCAAAGTGCATTCACCGCAGAGTAAGTTTAATAAAGTTCTGAATTATCCTATAGACTCTTTTGCCTTGGCTAGTCATCATTGGTTTGCCTTTTGGGAGGATTTGCTTGCCCTGTGTGAGAAAAATGTAGGCTTGCAGAGTCAGGCAACACCGCCTGAGGCTGCTATTACATTACAAGGTGTGCCAGGGCAAACTTGCGAATCTGCTTTTGTAATTGAAAACAGTCATGAGCATCGTGTTGATTTTTCTTTGGTCCCTGTGCTAAATGAGAATGAAGCGATTGAACAGGGTGCGTATCAATTGCAATTTCAGCCAGATAAGGCAAGCCTTGAGCCTGGAGACAAGGTGACAGTGAGGCTGTTTGCTAAGTTGGATGTAGGGTTGAAGTCAGGTGCTTACTATACGCAAGTTTGTATTGATGGTTTTGAAAATAGGGTGTTTGGGGTGTCGCTTGAAGTGAGTGGGTGATTGATTAAAATCTGGGAGTTCGCTAAGGCTCCTAACAATACCCGTGACTTTTTTTGTTCATCCCAATTATTTAAACGTTTATGGGGGAGAGTTGAGAGTTGTTTGTGCTAGATTTACGAGTAAGTTTTCCATTGTGACAAGCAATGCTTCACATTTATTTGTATCCAGAGCATCAGGGTGTGGTTGAGACAGTTCGCCTATATCATTATCAAAATAAAGACCTGAAGCACTTGCAAATTCATCACTTAAACTGGTACGAATTAAAATATCTGCTCCAATATTGACATCTTTGCCTTCAATTCCAAAGCCTTCCTTAACCATTTTGCTTGCTAAAAGAGAGCCTGGGTTAATAGGGATAATGGTTGGTCCATTATTGCCAAGAGTCCGCGCTAATTGGCAAGACCACATGGTAATAGCGAGTTTGCTTTGAGAATAGGCTAAAAATTGATCGTCTATATGATGTTTCCCGATGAGCGTATTTAAATCAACGGGTGCTTGTGCGGCAGAAGAGAGGTTGATGATCCGTCCAGTTTTATCCATTAGAGGTAATAAGCGTTTGGTTACTAAGTAGGGAGCTAATGTATTTACAACAAAACGTACATCTAGATTATTTTGTGTAATAGGTGTTTGTGTTTTGTAGATACCTGCATTGTTGATAATGACATCAATGTGTGAGTGATTTTTGAGAATGGAATCAGTAAGTTTTTCTACTTCTATTAAGTCTGATAAGTCGGCGTGGTAGCTTTTTACTTTACCGCTACGACTGATAGCATTAAGCCTTTCTTCAGTCTTCTTTAATTTTTCAGTGTTACGGCCATGAGCTAATAAGGTATGACCTTGAGCAACAAGCTTTTCAGCTGTGACCAATCCGATTCCGTCTGTGGTACCAGTTAACAGAATGATTTTTGACATTTGAGTTCCTAAATTTTTTCTAATTATAATCAAAAATCGCTCAAATTGGCCAGTCATATCGGCTGAGTTTTGACAAAGCCGTTAATAATACCAACGTAAGCTGATCTGTGCATGGTCGTCTGTTTCAAATATGATTAATGGGTCTGCCGGATCGACTTTAGAAAAGGTACGTAGACTGCATTCTAATTTGAGATTGTTTCCCAGTCGTCTTTCTGCTTCTAGTGTGATCGATTTAGAATCCAGTTCTAAATCTAGCATAATACCGATTAACAGACTGCTGTCCTGTACATCGTTTAGGCTTAAACGTGTTCCTAAAAAGAGATCGTTGTCCAACAGGTTGGCACCTACTGTGTCTATACGATCATCATAGGAGTGTTCTAATAGTAAGCCTAGATCAGCGTTTGTATGAGCAATTTGAAACAAGGTATACTCCACACCTGCAGCACTTGCCCAAAAGTGATCTATTTCTGTGTCCCGGCCAATAAGTTCAAGTTTCCATAACCAAACATCAATTGTCAACTGTGCGTCCAAGCCTATTTGCGTGATTTGATCATACATTGGAATGAAAGTGTTGGTGCTTGGAATAAAGCGTGGTTCCCGATGAGTGCCGTGAAACCAGTAAAAACCAATGTCCAAATTTCCAATAAAATGACTGTAGCGTATGGCAATATCGATGTGATCTTTTTTTTCAGATGATTCGTATAAAGTTAGATTTTGATCGATTGCTATCGGTGTTCTGAGCCGTCCTTCAACTCCAGGAAAAGTACGTTCTCGAAATCCGATTAACAGATAAGTAGAGAGTAAGCCCCAATCTTGTTGGATGTTAAGATTGATCATAGGTTGTCCCAATTTGTCTTCTTGATCCAAGTCCTCGACAGCATCTGTTTGATTAATAATATCAACCAGGTGGTTGGATTCGGTGACACCCCAAAAAACAGTATTGATGCCTATTAGCCAATCAAAGGATTCGTGTTTATGATGCCAGTAAAGTTCACGAATATCAGCATGTGAGCGCTCCTCATCTTGTTGATCGTGACGATAAAATCCTTTGAATTTTAATCGGAAAGATTCATTCAGACTCAACCATTCCAGCTCTGGTTCTAAAAAAGCCGAAGTTTGTGCGTCTTGCAGTTGTTGGGAAAATTTTTCTTGCTCCCAAAAACCACGTGCTTCTAAACCGATATGGCCTGAGATATCCCAAGTATCTGCTAGAGTAGAGGTGGTTGACAGTATTATAGTTATTAAAAGAGCTGTACGATAGAACGTCATTATTTTATGAGTCTGCCTTTTACAAAATCTTTGTCTGATAGGTTTAAGTTAAATTCGTACGGGCCATAAGATAAAAGCGTGCTTTTTTTGTTAATATGATTGACCATTTTCAACGAGTGTGCACGCCAATATTGTCCGTAAGCTGTGTAGTCTTTTAGAGTTAACGTTTTTAAAAAAGCATTACGGCGGTCGTAATACTCTATTTTACGCGGTTGATATATTGTTTGATCAACCCACATCACTTGTTGAGTGTAGCCAGAGTGCTTATAACGAGGTTTGCGTTCTATAACATCGCATTGTTCGCTGCCGCAAGGCTCTTCTCTGAGCCATTTATAGCGATATTTGTTTAAGCTTTGGGATGAGAAATCTTCAAAAGCAAATTCGGAGCCTACAAAGGGGCCGGATTTGTTGCGAGAAGAAATGCGTTTGACACGTTTTAGTGCAGGTAAGTATAGCCATTGATCGTCTGCTTCTAAAATTTTTGCGTGAGACAATAAAGCAGTACCATCAATATCCTTGGGAGAAGTGAATAGGGCTAAACTTTTGTCACCGACGGATTCATTTTCTGCTTCTAGTGTTGTAATGATCAGGTTACGCTTGCTCTCTTGGCCGGCTTTGTTGCGCAGTATCATAGTTAAGTTAACTTTGCTGTTACCAAAGCCAAGATCTGAACGTTCTGATTTGGCGACAATTTCAAAACCCTTACGCTCGTTTGGGGTGTTGCCTTGTATTGGGGTTAATTCATTGGCGGTGACCACTTCTGGCCAATGGCTGCTCATGATGCCTAATGCTAGAACTAGGCTGGCCAGAGCTTTTGAAGAGGAGGATGATTTTTTTTCGGTTTGCACGTTATGTCTCCTTTGATTTTGTATATTATCCACTAAAATGAGTAAGGCAGGTAGAAAAAGAAAATCAAGTATTAAAGCTGAAATGATTGCAATTGCTGTTAAAGCTCCCATATCAACGTTTACTTTAAACGCAGAAGCGGTTAATACCAAAAAGCCGGCGCTGAGTATGGTAGTATTGGCTAAAATAGCAACTCCAACATTGCGCAAAGCATAGCGAATGGCGTCAGCGGCATTGAGTTGTTGTTCTCTTTTAGCACGTATGTACTTAGAGAGTAAATGTACGGTATCGTCAACGATGATACCCAGTGAAATGGAGGCAACGGTAGCTACAGAAAATCCAACTTCTCCCACAAGATAGCCCCATGAGCCAAAGGTGGTCAGTAGTGGTAGGCCGTTGGGAATGAGGCTTAAAATGCCTAAGCGCCAACTGCGTAAAGTCAGGAATAAAATAATTGAAATGGCTAAAACAGCAATGATGGTGCCGCCAATCATGTTGTTAATGTTGCGTTCGGCAATGTAAGTAAACATCACTTGTGGACTGGTTGGTTGTATACTTTGCATATGAGGAGGTAGGTTTTCATGAATCCATTGTTGGGTTGTCTCTAAGAATTGTTTGGTTTGAAGAGTTGAAGTGTTGGTGAGTGTTGCGGTTAAGCGAGTTGCAGATTTATCTATATTGATGCGGTCGTTAAGATCCAGGCCGTAGGGTAGAGATAGTTCATACAGCAATAGGTACTGCGCTGATAGCTCTTTTTCTTTGGGTATGATGTAATAATTAGGATCGTCAGCGTGTAAATTTTTATTGAGTCGTTTCATAATGTCAGTAACGGAATAAACATGAACAACTTCTGATTGTTGTCTTAAGAAATTGGAAAACTTTTCCAGCTCAGCTAAATAGCTAGGATCACTGACACCGCCTGGACCGGTTGCAGGAACAGAGTACTCGATAGGATACATGCCAAAATATTTCAGAGATTGATCTGAATCGCGTCTGAACTCAATGCGATTATCAAAGTATTCGGTCCATTGATCATTAAGTTCAATTCTTGGAATAAAAGTAATTAAAATTAAGGTAGCTGTCCCAATAATGAGCAATATAGGTTTGGGATAACGAACGATGATATTAGCCAGCTTGTCTAGCAGGACAATGTCTCGGCTTGGTTTGGATTGGGCTTTGACGTGAAATGGTAAAATGTACATAAGCGCCGGTAGGAAAGTCACAGAGAGTATCCAAGCACAACCAATACCCATTGCTGTCATATTACCTAGGTGCCAAAATGGGGGAGAGTCGGAAAAGTTTAGTGTTAGGAATCCAACCATGGTAGTAATAGAAGTGATGCTGACTGGTAGAAAGTTAAGCTTTACGGCTTCTGTAATCGCTTTTTCTTTTGTTGAACCTGCTGTGAGACTCATGCGCATTGTGATTAAAATGTGAATTGAATCAGCTATGGCTAAGGTTAAAATAATGGTCGGTGCAGTGGTTGCGATGGGAGTCAAGTGGATGCCTGTAAAGCCAGCGATACCCATAGCGATGACGGATGAAAAAAAAGTGATTAAGAGGGTGGTCAGAGTCGCACTAAAAGAGCGTAAGATGAGCCATGTGAGTAAGAATATGATGCCAAACATCAGTGGAATGAGTGACTTGGTGTCATTGAGCCCTGCTTCTGAAAAAGCGTTGTTGAGCATGGAAATACCCGTCATGTAGACTGAGATTGAATCAAATTTGTTTTCCATTTTTTGGCGTAAGTGGCGCGCATAGTTGACCGCTTCTGGTACCTCAGCGATACTTTCTTGTGGATATTGAAGGGTAACGTTTACGGCTGTGGCGTGTGTATCGGGTGTGATTAATAGTTTGCGTAATAGTGGTTCTGCTGTTGCGGTACGACTTTTTTCAAGTAGTTGTGCGTTACTGTAATGAGGAGCATTTTCTATAAGATCTTCGACAATCAAGCCGTCTTCGTTGCCGTAAGTGTGTTGAAAATTGGTGATAGAATCAACACGGCTAGCGTATGGAATTTGCCAGGCTGCCTCTGTCAGCCATTCAATTGCTTCTAGGACTTTGCGGGAAAAGATTTGCTGGTCTTTAGCTTTAATCACAAACAAAATGTTGTCATTTTTTGTATAAGTGGCTTGTAATGTTTCCAGTGTGATCAGCTCTTTGTTTTCATCAGAAAAAAAAGCGCGATAGTTACTTTCAAACTCAAGGAAGCGGCTTCCTGAGCTAAAAAGACCTACCAAAAATAGTGTGCAAATAACTACAAAATAACGATAACGTATCGTGTATTCAGCAAGATTGGTGGAGAATTGATCTATTTTGGCGAAATATAATGTCATAGAAAGTCCTAGCTGAGTATTATTAAAAGTTATATTTTGATAAGCGTTTAAACAATCCTATGTGATTAAAACAAAGACAGAGTAGGTAGGGGTATAATAATAGATAAATACGAACTGTTTGCGCAAGTTGCGAATAGTTTCAGAAAATACCAAAGAGAATGACGATTCTAAAGTGTTAGATGAGAGAGTAAGGTATTTACAAGATGTTAAAAATTGTAAATACCTGAGGTTGCTTTATTATATTATAGTGACTGAAGGCTTAATATTTATTCGATAAAGGTATGGTTAGCAACATGGCTTTTTTCATCGTTGGCCGGAATGCGTGTTGCTTTTCTGTTGCTTTTTCTGTTGGTACGTGTTGTTGCTAAGTTAGCGTTGGCTTCATTATCTGCTGTTACTTTTTTACCTCGTCTTTTTTTGCTGGGTTTTGATTGGAGGTTTTCTCTTATATTATTTTTCTGTAAGTACATTTGTTTGGCATCAACATAGTTCCCATTGTTATCAATAGAAGTTTGAGTTTGTGTTCTTTTGGCTTTACGGTTAGTTTTTCGGTTGCCATCATTGGCTGCTATCAGTGATTCTACTGTTATTGGTTGCTCTGTTTGAACGAACGCTTTTTGTATCAGCATGGAGCTAGAGTCTGCTTGTGTCATAGGGCTGATGGAAATAAGGCTGGTTGTGGCGACGGCTATGATGAGTTTATGCATGACAACACCCATGTTTGTATGATATTAAGGAAAAGAATGACTGTTTAATTTATAGCCTTAATGCTGCTGAATTTCAAAGGCTTTTTGTTACTATAGTGACAGAATCTTTATTAAACCATTGAAAAATATGAAAAAATTTTTATTTCATATTGTGGTATGCACCATCCAGTTTGGGGTTGATGGTGGCATTGTAGAAGAAACTCGAGAGTTTCAAACTTTTGATGCCTCATTACAAGATCTTGTGCGGTATTTTTTTATGTTGTTTCAATCACACTGTTTGAGGTGTTTACGCTGATTAGTTGACTGAATCCCTAATCAATAAGTAGCCTCTATTTTCGATTGTATCGTACGTATTCATAGCCGAAATTAAAGTTCTTATGTTGACCCAAACCCATCCCGCTTGTGTAGGGTTAACATCCATGATTAAAAGAGAGTCTGATTGTTTGTCATAAGCACCTAATGGTGAAATGTGGCCACTTCCTTTTTGTTGCAAGGCTGATCGTTTGTAATTTACTAAAACATAATCATCTTTTTGCTGCATGTTGCTTATCAGTTCTTGTCGAATTTGAGTTTCGCTTAAAGTGTCAGAGACAACACGTTTGATAACAGTCAGTTTATGAGCTTTGAGTAGTGCATCCAGTTGGTGTAATTGGTAACCATAGTCTTTAATTTCTTTGTTTTTGAATAAGATAGGTGCCCCTAAAAATTGAGCGCGAGTCTTTACATTAGGGATGTGTACGTTTTCTTCAGTATAGCGGCGTAAGTTGGGGTTGTATTGTTTCGGAAATAGTTGTAATTCACTTGGTTTGACAATAGAGTCAGATGAGGGTTTGGGGATGGTTTTGTTGTTCAGTCTTAGGCTGTTTAAAATAATGGCGCTGGAGGTAGGCCCACATGAGAAAGCATTTTGCTGGCTTTGAAAGTGATTGGCTAGAGTGAAAAAGTCTGTTTTATATTGCGACCGTTCCAGTCGTTTTACACCTTCTGCTGTGTGCCATGAAACTAATGGAGAGTTTGTGTCAGTGTTTGGTTTAGTTTGGGCTTTTGTATTGTTGATGAGGGTGAGTACAAAAAAGATCGATGTCATAAAAACAATCAAATGGCGCTTCATTCTCACTTGTTGCTCTCCCTGCTATTAATGATCATTTGATGATGCTACATTGTTTTGTAGCCAATCCACATAATGCTCAATAAAACGTTTTAATCGTCGTTCGGCATCAATATTTGTCATCTTTCCTTGTTCATTAAAGGCATGGTGGGCGTTGCCCAATAAATATTCAATGCTTGGAAAAAGAGGGCTTAACGTTGCGGCAAATATTTGCTTTAAATGGGCTTGTGCTCGAGCTCCACCAATAGGGCTCATGGAAGCGCTTAATAAGGCGACAGGCTTGCCGGCTAGAGGTGATTGAAATGCTGGACGAGATAGCCAATCAATAGCATTTTGTAAAACGCCTGACACAGTGTGGTTGTATTCAGGGGAGGCAATCAGTAATCCGTCACTTTGTTCAACTTTAGTTTTAATTGACTGAATGCTGACAGGTCCACTGTGTTGTTCGAGGTCTTCGTTGTATAAAGGTAGCTCGCTTAAAGATAATAGCTCAAACTCTGTTGTTTTAGGTAAGTAGCGAGAGGCTTGCTGTAATAATAACGTATTAAAAGACTGTTTACGTAAGCTGCCTGATATACCTGCTATTTTCATTTTTGATTTCCTTTGTATTTTTTACTTACACATAGCTGGAAGGTTTGGACCTTCAGTTTAATTTATCCAATCACCTGGATATCACTTGAACGCACATTGAATCCAGTACTAAGCACAAAACATCTGTCCAACCGATTATCAATGACTTTTTCTTCACCTACGGTCATTAAAAATTCTACCAGGGTGTCATCAATATGCCTTTCATAAAACATGACGAATTGATCAGTAGTACTTTCGTCACCTGCTTGTGTCGTGGTTTTTTCAGTCATGGCAACTGGAGGAAAATATTCATTTACACTCTCCCAGGCTCTTTGAAAGGTATAACCCTCTAAAGTATAAGTGGACTGGCTAATGGTATGCTTAAGGAGTTTATTCCAGTCATTGTCACTGCCTACAGATTGTGTTTTATAGTAGTACCAAAACTTAACATCTTCTATATGACTCTCACTCATACCACCATTGAGCAGAATCTGTAAATAACCATCATCATCAGTATAGTATCGCAATATTGTGCTACTCGAATCCAATTTGATACAACCAACAGCTTGTATCAGTTGTGTCTTAGCGGCTCCTTCAAAAATCATTTTTGGCTCAATAAGCTGCAATCTCAAAGCGTCGAACTCAAAAGCACCACCTAAGTAAAGCCCTAACATTTCTGGAGCCTTAGGTTTAGTATCGTTTTGATTTTTTTTGAACCATTTTTTAAACATGGAAAAGACTCCAGTCTACTTGATTAATACGTTTTATAGCAATGTAATACAATATAGTACCCGGCTTAATCGGATGCTCCAAAGTCGGATTCAGTTTAACCGTATTTGGGTTAGGTGCTTCATTTTGGTGTGCACTGACACCAATGATAGTAGCAGAAAAACACTCTTTGAATTTTAAAAATAAGTCTGACATGATCAACTCTGGCATGTTATGAGGATACTGAATCGAATACTGTGTTTGACCCTCCTCAATGCTGAGTAAATCATGATGCAGCGCGCTAGAGCCTGGGTCAACAGCAGCTTTCACCAGCATTTCCACAACCAATGAAGGAGTGCACTCCACAGTTGGACAGTGCTTTTTTAAAAGCGTGCTACGCTTTTCATCTTGGAAAAATGCGATAATGTGAGCATGCTCGTTTTGCCCATGACAAAATAAAGAGGTAGTTAAGGTTAAGTCGTCATCAGGCGTATCAATAATAATGCAACTGCTGTGCTTAACGTTGGCACGCGTCATATCTTGTTCGTCAGAGTAACTTTTGACCTTGACATATTCTATTTTACCGGGCATAGGATTTTGAATATCTTCTTGTGTACACAACGCAACTGGCTTTTTATTGGCTTGGCCTGCCTGTTCTGCCAGAAGCAAGTTGAGCAGATGTATCGTTTTAGGACCGTTCCAACCGATCACTAGAATGTGATTCTCTAGATTTATCTTTTTCAATCCTTTCACTCCTTTTTTCCAATGCTCAGACAAAAAACTTGCCATACGCCCAATAGTTAACGCAAACAAGCTGAGCCCAAAGGGTATGATGTAAATAGAAACCAGTAATTTACCAGCAGGTGTCTGGGGGGATAAGTCACCATAACCAACAGTCGAAGCCGTAACAATGAGCCAATAAAAGAAATTCAGATCAGTGACTAACGCAGCTTCTCCACATAGAAACATCAAGAACCAAGCCAAGCCGATGTAGGACATCAGCATAGCTAAGATGCCATACCAACTGATGTCCACAAAGTGCTGTAGCAGTATTTTTTTTAACTTTTTAAAGATAATGGAGCTTTTCCTTTAATCGCAACCGTTTCCTTTGCTTAGGAGGTGTCCCAGAATAAAGTTTACAAGCTTCGCTCCTGAACTCGCTGCGCTCAGACATGCATCCGCTCACATTGTAAACTTTATTCTGGGACAC
>JANQJO010000146.1 GCA_028281605.1 Pseudomonadales bacterium | reverse complement strand
TTTTTTCTATCAAGGCGAGAAAATGGGCGCATAGTTATTCTATGTAACCATTTTCATCAACGCAGATAGCGAGAAATAGGAGTATGTAATTTAAATTGTGTAAACAGGAATTTATTTCGTGCTCGTTCCTAAGGAAGTATTTGTTTCTTTCAATACCGATAACGCACATGAAACAAAGCATCATTTAACCCAGGCTCAAACTGCATCTCAATGTGAGATACCAAGCGATCAGATTTGGATTCATCTCTGGCTAACTGCTTTAATGCATAGTTTATGCGAATAGAATCTAAAACTTTCACCGCACCATACTTAGCTTTTTCAAGTAAATAGGCAGAAAAACCACCATCTAATTTATCTATTTCTGACTCTGGAGAAAAATATTCACAAGTATGGAAAAAATTAAGAGGCAAGACGCGCTCATCTATTTCGTGGTCACACCAACTCTGCCAAGCTTCATCAGCTAATGCATCATTTTGATTTAAATACAAATCAGCTTGAGCCATAGGTGTTTGCATCATCCTAAACAGCACTATCATTACAGCTATGGTTTTGAGATACTTCATAGACTACTCTCAAAAAAACACAAATAATTAGCTATAAACTTAACGATAGACTATGTGTCATCAGGCCATCTGTAACTTTTAGTTAAAATGTGAAACTGTTAACTCTCTTTTGAACTTGACAAGTTTCTCAAGATTTTTTAAAGAATTTATTGTTATTATTTTTCATTTTAATATGCACTAAAATATCCTGTAGGACTTTGGTTTCAAATAGCTCTCTATAGATGGACAATTCAGTAAACTCCTGATATTTTATCTAAATTTATCAACACCTAAATACATCTACATCGCGCATATGAAATATAAAAAATCTAGAAAAAAACATCCAAAAAGTCAGAAGCCTTTTGAGCATTTACCAAAGCCTTACTTTAAAAAATCTAAATATTATCTAGTATGGGCAAGCTTTACTTTTGCCTGGTTTATCGCTTGCAGTGGGATCAGTTGGTGCTTACTGGCCACAGTTGATTTTGGCTACCCTCTATGGCACAAGCATTTGAAAATCGAACAATTTATTGCAAAACATGGGCCGAAAAACTTGTATAAAAGAGATTTTGAGCTGACAACCCCAAATGAGCATTATAGATTGTTTCATGAAATTGTCATCGCCATTCATCAACAAGGCAAAGGCTTGGAAAATATCAACTACCACACCGCTGAGGGCAACAAAATCAGTCCACTCCTACGCAAACCAGAAATAGTGCATTTACAAGACGTTGCCCGATTAGTAGAAACTTATCTGTGGATCTGTGGTTTTTCTTTATTATTAGCTTTCGTTATAGCAGGCTATAATTTTAGAAAAAAAAGAAAATTCCCTAACATAAAGTTTCTATTAGGTTCTTTGTTAACAGGCATCACGCTGCTAACGTGCCTAATTCTTTTGATTGGACCCACTCGTGTTTTTTATTTATTGCATGTTGCTCTATTTCCCAAAGGGAATCAGTGGTTTTTCTATTACGAAGAATCTCTGATGACAACTTTAATGCTAGCCCCAGACCTCTTTGGTTATATTACTGTTGCCTTAGTTTGTACAACAATTTTTATTTTTAGTCTGAGTATTTATGCAATTTCTTGTCTCACTTATCTATCAAACCCTAACTTAGGAACGAGTACAAAATAACGGCTCTTCAATGTTAAAGTGATTTCGTGTTCATTCCTTTAAGGACGTTCTCCCCATATTTTTTCTAGGCGCTGATCTCGACCACAATTATAGCGGTAAAATTTATAACGAATCGGTTTTTTCTCATAATAATTTTGATGATACTCTTCAGCAGGATAAAACGTACCAGCCTCCACAATTTGAGTGTAAATCACTGGCAAACGTGGATCTTTCATTAACTTTTGTAAAGATTGTTGAGCCAATTTTTTTTGTTGTTCTGAGTGGTAAAAAATAGCTGTTCTATACTGCTCACCCACATCACAAAACTGACGATTTTTAACAGTAGGATCTATATTTTTCCAAAAAACATTCAACAGTGTTTCATAAGAAACTTTTGACGGATCATAACGTACTTGTACCACTTCGGCATGCCCAGTCATACCTGAAGTCACTTCTTTATAAGACGGATTTTTCGTCCTACCACCGGTATAGCCTGATATAGTAGAAACCACTCCCTCCAAAACATCAAAAGGTGGCTCCATGCACCAAAAGCAACCGCCAGCAAAGGTAGCCATGGCCAAAGCAACCCGCATACCTTTCTCTTGATTAGTATCATCTTGATCTTCTACTGCCATAACAGATATGGCACTACAAATACCAATCAACAATAAAACACGATAAAATTTCTTCGCAAAGCGTAACATAAACATTCTCGCATTTTGACCTTTAATGCCCCAATAATACAATCAAAATAAGCAAGGGGTAGACCTAAAAAACAACACAATGTTCCTAGCTTATCTTATCATCTTCGAATTTCAACAGTACTAAAACAGACAGGGAAAGGTTACAGAGTATTCAAAACGACAGAACCATTTTGCATATTAAGCGCACCACTCAACACAGGATCCCACCCATTCGCCTGAGTCAGATCTGTATTCGCAAGCGTATGAACAAAAGGTAACAAAGAGCCTGACAAAGCTTGTGTCGCCGTTTTTGGCACAATACCCGGTAAATTACTGACACACATATGGGTCACACCAGAAACGTAATAAACCGGCTCATTAAAATCAGTAGGTTTACTGGTTTCTATACAACCACCTTGGTCTATGGCAATATCAACGATAACTGAACCTGCCTCCATCATTTCTACCATATCACGAGTCACAACTTTCGTTGTTTTAACACCGGTGTTGTGTACCGCCCCAATGACCAAATCAGCCTCTCTTAAGGCTTTCTTAATCACTGGCTCCTCAGGGTACAATGCTTGAACGTGTTGGCCAATCTGCTTTATTCTCTCCAAAGCTATCGGTTTAACATCAAATACAGTCACTTGTGCACCCAGCTGATAAGCCATCTCAGTAGCATACCAGCCCGCAACGCCAGCACCTAAAACCACGACATGTCCGAGATCAGCACCTGGAACCCCTCCCAGCAGTACTCCTTTACCTGATTGATGTTGATGTAATAGATGTGCCCCTGATTGCACCGCAACTTTACCTGCGATCGCACTCATAGGAGCTAAAATGGGGTGCTGGCCATTGAGTTTTAACGTTTCAAACCCAAAAGCCGTCAAACCTATTTTTTCCAAAGCTTTGACCAAAACCGGTTGCGCGGCCAAGTGCAAAAAACAAAATAAAACATGATCTTGCCTTAAATACTGTATATCATAAGCAACCGGTTCTTTAACCTTAATAATACACTCACTGTCCTGATACACACGCTCAGGGCCCTCACAAACGATTGCGCCCACTTGCTGGTAATCGACATCACTGAATCCACTCTCCAAACCGGCAGCCGTCTCAATTCTCACTTCGTGATGGGTTTTAACCAAAGCAGAAACCGCACTGGGGGTTAGGGCTACACGCCCCTCATGTGGCTTAACTTCTTTTGGGATTCCAATTTTCATACAATTATCTAAGTACTCATCAACTTAAAGCTTCCAATGTATATAGAATACAGTATTATGAAGCAAATGCTGATAACTTACTCAAAAGTTATAGTAATGAGGAGTTTCAGCCTGTTTCAAAAAGTATCACAAGTAACAAAGCGTATAGGTTGATCATATGTCTCAAAAAAAACATGTTAAATTGTTAATTTTAGGTTCAGGCCCTGCCGGATACACAGCAGCCGTTTACGCGGCTCGCGCCAACTTACAGCCCAGCTTAATCACAGGTATACAGCCAGGAGGTCAATTGACGATCACAACAGATGTAGACAACTGGCCTGGTGATGCCCAAGGCGTACAGGGACCAGAGCTAATGCAACGCATGCAAGCCCACGCCGAACGTTTTAACACTGAAATCATTTACGACAACATTGCAGAGGCTTTCCTAGAAGAGTCTCCCTTTCGTTTGGTGGGTGATAACGGTGAATACACCTGTGACAGCCTAATCATTGCCACTGGTGCTTCCGCTCGTTATTTGGGTCTACCCTCAGAACAAGCCTTCCAAGGCAAAGGAGTCAGCGCCTGTGCCACCTGTGATGGTTTTTTTTATAAAAACCAAGAAGTTGCTGTCATTGGTGGGGGTAATACCGCTGTTGAAGAAGCTCTGTACCTATCCAATTTGGCCAGCCACGTGACTCTCATCCATCGCCGCGACCGTTTACGTGCTGAAAAAATCATGCAAGATAAACTATTTGCTAAAGCCAAAAGCGGCCAAGTCAAACTGATTTGGAACCACACCTTAACGGAAGTTTTGGGTGACGACAGTGGTGTTAATGGCATTCGCATACAAGAAATTGGCAGTGATAAGACGCAAGAGCTTGCGGTTATGGGCGTATTTATTGCTATAGGCCATACCCCAAACACACAACTATTTGAAGGCCAACTGGAGATGGAAAACGGTTATATTAAAATCCATTCAGGCCAAAATGGGAATGCAACCGCCACCAGCATGCCTGGCGTCTTTGCTGCTGGAGATGTCGCTGATCATATCTATCGTCAAGCGATTACTTCAGCAGGCTTTGGTTGTATGGCGGCCTTGGATGCGGAAAAGTATCTCGATAATCTCTAACATTACAAGCAACTTAAGTGTACCAGATCCCCTTACTCGCGGCTGATTCCACTGAGTTTCCTCCCATAGAAAATGCATTAAAAGAGCCCAACGGCCTTTTAGCCATGGGAGGAGATCTTTCAGCCTCAAGGCTCTTGAGTGCTTACCGTCAAGGCATTTTCCCCTGGTACAATGAAGGTCAGCCCTTACTATGGTGGAGCCCAGACCCTAGAGCAGTTTTGTACCCCCAGCACATAAAAATTTCTCGCAGCTTACGAAAAAGTATGCGTAACCGAGGTTACCACATTACCTATGATACTTGTTTTGCAACGGTGGTAAAACACTGTGCCGGCGAACGCAAAAACCAAAACGGCACTTGGATTACGAAAGAAATGCAACTCGCTTACACCCAGCTGCACGACTTAGGCTGGGCACATTCTGTAGAAGTTTGGCAGGAAGACACTTTAGTCGGCGGTCTCTATGGTATTAGCATCGGTAAATTATTTTTTGGCGAATCGATGTTTTCCAAAGCCACTGATGCATCCAAGATCGCATTGGTTACACTCATGGTTCATGTAGAAACTCACGGCTTTCCTTTCATTGATTGCCAGCTACCCAATCCACACTTAATGAGTTTAGGCGCACAAGAAATATCTAGAGAAAAATTTCAAAAGTATTTATCTCAATATTTACAATACCCCTCAGACCTGAACCCTTGGCAGCAAACCACCCACCCATCGGGTGCGGTGTGACTTAAATAAGGAACGAGCACGAAATAAATTCCTGTTTATACGCAGGACTATTTTTTTCTATCAAGGCGAGAAAATGGGCGCATAGTTATTCTATGTAACCATTTTCATCAACGCAGATAGCGAGAAATAGGAGTATGTAATTTAAATTGT
>JANQJO010000012.1 GCA_028281605.1 Pseudomonadales bacterium | reverse complement strand
GGGTTCCGGCAGCTATGAACTCAAAAGAGCGGTGCTGAAATTGGCCTTTTCCGGGCCTCTCATATATGACCGAAAAACAGGGTATCGAACTCCCGATTTATCATTACCTTTCAAATACTTAGGAGGTTTTTTTATGCAGAATATGCAAATGGTGCCCCGGAGAGGATTCGAACCTCTGACCTATCCCTTAGGAGGGGATTGCGCTATCCAGCTGTGCCACCGGGGCAGGCACGACATTTTAATCAGAATATTTCCAGGGAAATTCTATAACAATCTAGCAGTACGTGTATAATATTCCTTGCAATAATTTTGGGATAGGGTAACTTAGATAGCGTTAGGAAACCACTTAGGCATGACAACTAACCTGAAAAACTCGGGCAATAGGTTATGCCGCATTTAGTTCAGGGCATGTGACGGATGAGATGATACAGGAACATTTGGCCCACCATGATTAGCATCCCAATCACAACGATGATGACTTTGTGTTGAATGACTTTCAGTCGTGAGCTGACTGACTTCTAGTCAGTTTCTGTTTTCAGTCGCAATCCATACTATGGACTTTCAGTCCATAGTGGTTGATTTTAGATAGCTTAAAACTCTAAGTTAAGCTGTATATCCTCCGATGACACCTTTTGTTGCAATACTCACTGCATCATGCGCATGCAAACTTTCGAAATGTTCAACTTTTAACTTGAAATCTTGATAATACTCACAATCAGTTAACATGGTTTTTAAACGCCTGGCTGCATCTTCACAAAACATCAAATTATGACCGTTTAAGCGTGCAAATTCTTGTTCGTCTTCTCGTTTAACTGCTGTTTGTACAGCTGTCTTTAATGTCGATTCAATTTTCTCTATTAGCTTTGAAATTTGAAAAAATAACTCACTCTCGTCCAGCTTTACTAAAACCGTCGCTGTGCTTCTTTGACTATGGGGCGTGGCATAGGTTCCTTTGTCTGAGTGTAACCAAGATTCCACACTTGCTTTTGATATCTCATTTTGATCAAAAAAATCCTTGCTAAACTGCTCTTGAATTAATTGTCGAGCTAAAGCTGCCGAGCAAGGGCAAGTAGAAGAGTAGGGTACAGACACCTCTAACTCTATAGTAGTTTCTTCTTTATGCTCAGCCATGATACTCGTCCTGTAACTTTTCCAACCACTATGCTGACTCTTAAGTGCTGGCTGCTTAATAAGGTAGTCAAATTCAAACTTAATACGAGCTTTATCACTGATGTTTTGATGGCTCTGAAGAAGAGACTTCAGAAAGTCTTTTAAAGTTTGAATGGATAATACATGTGATTCGGCATATTCGGTTAGCAATAAGTACAAACGCGACATATGTATGCCTTTAATTTCAGTATTATTTAGGCTCACATAAGTTTCTACTTTTGCATGTACAGTTTGCTCAAATGAGTGTAAATATTGGTTGCAATTTTCTTGTAGCTGCTCTTGCTGAATACGCATAGGTAGAGAAATTTGGCTCATTCCCACCCAATCTAAGGTGCTGTTATGCTGAGAAATTGTACTTTTAGCAACATCAGGCATCCTCTTCTTTTTTTTATCATCGGCAGATATATGCATGCAAGAATCCTGCTTAGAGCCTTTAGACTTTAAAATTGTTTTCCCAGAAGCAAATAGAATGGACATAAAAACCTTTATAATTAAATTAAGTCTGAGCTAGACTCAAAAAGCCAGTTACTAACTATAAATATAAAATAGTGGACTAACCCAGTCACCAAAATAACTGTTAGTATACTGGCAAAGCCTATCTTGAACAAATTTGTGTTAAGTGACTTGTGCAACTCCAATTTTTATACCTTGTGCCACTTGTTTATACTCTTCCAACAAGTGAAAGTTCATGTAACGATAGATCTCTGCAGACATAGTATTGATATCTTTGACATACTCTAAGTACTGTTGCGGCGTTGGTAATTGACCCAGTACTGCACTGACTGCGGCTAATTCAGCTGAGGCTAAATATACGTTAGCTCCCTGTCCTAAGCGATTAGGAAAATTTCTCGTCGAGGTTGAGACTACAGTAGAGTTGGGTGCTACTCGCGCTTGATTACCCATACACAATGAACAACCAGGCATTTCAGTACGCGCGCCAGCTCTACCATAAATATTATAATACCCTTCTTCCATTAATTGACGTTCATCCATTTTTGTCGGAGGCGCAATCCATAAACGCGTTGGAATACCCTCTACCTTTTCCAATAATTTTCCAGTGGCTCGATAATGGCCAATATTGGTCATGCATGAACCAATAAATACTTCATCAATATTATTACCTGCTACTTCTGATAGAGGCTTCACATCATCTGGATCATTGGGGCAAGCTAATAAGGGTTCTTTGATCTCATTCAGATTAATTTCGATCACGGCCGCGTATTCTGCATTAGCATCTGCAGACAGTAGCTCAGGGTTATCTAACCACTGTTGCATACCGACAATACGCCTCTCTAAAGTACGTGCATCTCCATACCCATTCGCGATCATCCACTTTAATAAAGTTATATTAGACTCTAAGTACTCTGCGATTGGCTCTTTGTCTAGTTTAATGGTACAACCTGAAGAAGAACGCTCCGCTGAAGCATCTGATAACTCAAAAGCTTGCTCAACAGTTAATTGAGGTAAACCCTCAATTTCTAATACACGGCCAGAGAAAATGTTTTTCTTACCTTCTTTAGCCACTGTTAATAATCCAGACTGTATCGCTGTATAAGGAATAGCATTGACTAAATCCCTTAAAGTGACCCCAGGTTGCATTTGACCCGAAAAACGCACTAATACGGACTCAGGCATATCCAAAGGCATAACGCCCGTGGCTGCCGCAAACGCAACTAGACCTGAGCCTGCTGGAAAAGAAATACCGATTGGAAAACGTGTATGAGAATCTCCTCCTGTACCTACTGTATCAGGTAATAACATACGATTCAGCCAAGAATGAATAATACCATCTCCTGGTTTTAATGAGACACCACCCCGGTTCTTTATAAAGTCGGGTAGAGTATGCTGGGTTTCTATGTCCACAGGTTTCGGGTAAGCAGCTGTGTGACAAAAAGATTGCATCACCAGATCAGATGAAAAACCTAAACAAGCTAAATCTTTAAGCTCATCACGCGTCATTGGCCCCGTCGTGTCTTGTGAACCAACAGTGGTCATCTTTGGCTCACAGTAAGTGCCTGGCCTGATACCTTCAACACCGCAAGCTCGACCAACCATTTTTTGAGCCAACGTATAACCTTTGCCAGAGTCACTGGCTTGCGCTGGTTTGCGGAAGAGGGGACTGGGCTCAAGCCCTAAAAATTCACGCGCACGTGCAGTTAAACCCCGGCCGATAATCAGAGGGATACGCCCTCCAGCTCGTACTTCGTCAAGTAAAACTTCCGATTTCAATGAAAATTGACTGATGACTTCTTCTGCGTTATGACGTTTAATTACACCTTCATAAGGATAAATATCTATAACATCTCCCATTTTTAAAGCAGCAACATCACACTCTATGGGGAGAGCGCCAGCATCTTCCATAGTGTTGAAGAAAATAGGAGCAATTTTACTCCCCAGTACTAAACCACCACTGCGCTTGTTGGGGATATAGGGAATATTTTCCCCCATATGCCACAAGACTGAATTAGTGGCAGATTTGCGTGAAGAACCCGTGCCAACAACATCCCCTACATAAGCTAAAGGTATTTTTTTCTTTTTTAGTTCCTGAAGCTGCTCCAGCGCATTAGTGATACCTGGACGAGGGTTTTTTAACATAGCCAGTGCATGTAAAGGGATATCTGGTCTTGACCATGCATCTGGTGCGGGCGACAAATCATCAGTGTTAGTTTCACCTTCTACCTTAAATACGATGTAGGTGAGCTTCTGCGCGAGTTCAGGTTTGCTGGTAAACCATTTAGCATTAGCCCAAGAATCTAGCACTTGTTTGGCATAAGGATTGGATTTAGACTTTTCAGCAACATCGTGAAATGCATCAAATATTAATAGGGTATGACTTAGAGCCTCAACAGCGATTTCAGCTACTTCTGAGTTATCTAGTAACTGAACCAAAGGCTCAACATTATAGCCTCCTTGCATTGTACCTAACAACTTTGTTGCCTTGGCTTTGTCAATAATCGGAGAACTGGCTTCTCCTCGAGTAATCGCAGCCAAAAAACCTGCTTTCACGTAGGCTGCTTGATCAACTCCAGGAGGTATACGATCTGTCAACAAGTTCAACAAAAAGTGGCTGTCTTCATCAGAGGGTGGAGCTTTCAACAGCTCAACCAGGGCCAGTGTCTGTTTTTCATTCAAAGGTTTTGGCACGATGCCTAATTCAGCTCTTTCAGCTACTTGTTTTCTATATTCTTCAAGCACTTCACACCTCTACATTTACTCAATCACTATTAGGGATGGCTATAGCTCAGTTAATGACTTAATGTACAATGTATTCAGTCAATTGTATGCCTTTACTGGTTCGATTGGTCATTATACATGCTTATTAGCACTATTCTAAAGCACTTCTGACTGACTGTTAAGTCGAGTAGAAGTATAAGTGGTTGGGCATTGACGAAGCGAACCTTGGCGAGTATGATCCAGCATCCAACACCACAAGTTAACGCAGTATAGTCGATAAGATTAAAACTATCGCGTAAAATAAAAAGCCCATGTAAGATTAGAGAGCTTTTACTGGTTGGGTATTAGGCAATAGATCGGGGTATAGCGCAGTCTGGTAGCGCGCCTGCTTTGGGAGCAGGATGTCGGGGGTTCAAATCCCTCTACCCCGACCATTATAGCTGTGTTGTTTTTTCAAGTGTGTCCGTAGCTCAACTGGATAGAGCATCGGCCTTCTAAGCCGAGGGTTGCAGGTTCGAGTCCTGCCGGGCGCGCCACAGGTGAACAAAATAACCTACAGGGTTGTTTAGCTTATTTAACATGGTGGGCGTAGCTCAGTTGGTAGAGCGCCGGATTGTGATTCCGGTGGTCGTGGGTTCAATTCCCATCGCTCACCCCATTTAACCTAACCTTTTTTAAGTGACTGAATTTAAAATAAACATACTGAGGTTGGCTCATGGATATTGCGGTTGAAGTTGAAGAAATTAGCAGCATTGAAACAAAATTGGTTATTGATATTCCACCGGATGAGATTGACTCTGCTGTTAAAAATAAGTTGATAGAAACAGCTAAAACGGCAAAAGTTGATGGCTTTAGACCTGGCAAAGTGCCAGTTAAAGAGATAGGCAGACGTTACGGAGACTCTATTCGCCTGGAAGTTATCAGTGATTTTATAGATAAAAGTTATTCTCAAGCCTTGCGAAAAAAGAACATCCAACCAACAGCGCCACCTAAAATTGAAATTTTACACAACAAATCCGGTGAAAATTTTCAGTTTAAAGCTTATGTTGAGGTAATACCTAATATAAAGCTAAAAAGCTTAGAAAGTATCGAAGTAATCAAGCCAGTGACAGAAGTCACAGAGCAAGATCTTAAACAAATGCAAGAAAAAATTCGTCAAGAACGAGCCCAATGGGAAACCAAAGAGGGTACCGTAGAGAATGGTGATTTGGTTGTGATTGATTTTGAAGGTACTATTGACGGTGCAAGCTTTACTGGAGGAAAAGGTGAAAACCAAAGAGTGGAAATTGGCAGTGGGCAGTTAGTGGGAACATTTGAAGAGCAATTAATTGGACAAAAAATTGGTGATGAGTGCGCTGTCAATATCACTTTTCCAGAAGATTACAATGAAAAAACTTTACAAAATAAAGCAGCCGATTTTGCTGTTACTATTAAGGAAGTTAAAAGTAAGCACCTTCCTGAAATTAATGAAGAATTTATTCAATCTTTTGGTATCAAAAGCGGTTCTTTTGAAGAGTTCAAACAAGAAATTAAAGAAAACATGCAAAAAGAGCTGAAAAAATCTATTAAAACGCATTTAAAAAATCAGGTACTAGAAGGTTTATTAGTACACAACCCTTTAGAAGTTCCATTATCCTTAGTGGAACGTGAGGCGGATCGTCAAAGACAACAAGCCTTACAGCAACTGGGTGATAGCACCCAACAAAAACAATTTGAAAGCCTATTAACACGTGAGTATTTTAAGGAACAATCAGAAAAGTCTGTCAAACTCGCACTGTTGCTAAGCGAATACATTAAGCAGCATGAAATAAAAGCTGAAGATGAACGTGTTAATGAAGTCATTGAAGAAATGACCAGCGAATATTCAGATACTGAAGGGATGAAAAACTGGCTTCACTCTAATCAAGAAGAGCTGCAACATATCAAGTCTTTAGTCGTTGAAGATATAGCTGTTGAAAAGATTTTAGAACATGATGCTGTAGTGACGGAAAAAAAGTTGGCGTATCAGCAAGTGATAGAAGGTAAATTAAAAGACTCTGATCAGGATAATATACCAAATGATAGCGGTCACCAAACTTGATACTATTAATTCCATAACTTTGGTGAGGTGTCCGAGTGGTTGAAGGAGCACGCCTGGAAAGCGTGTATACGGTAATCCCGTATCGAGGGTTCGAATCCCTCTCTCACCGCCATTTTTTGACCTTATAGGAATAAGGTCAAATACAAAAAGACCTTACAAATGTTCATTTCTTATGCGTTTTGCTTATTTTGGCAGTGACTTATTTCATCAATGTTTACAAAGTCTTATTGATCAAGGTCATCATCTAGTCAAGCTTTTCACCTGGCGACCACGTAATCATTATGATGACAGCAGTCGAGTGATGGCAATAGCCAGGCAGTTGCAAGTTGCGATTGATTTGAGGCCCCCCACATCTAAAGCTCTTAAGGCTTTGCATAAGCAAAATTGTCAATTATTGGTATCGGCCGGCTATACCCATAAAATCCCATTTGAGTCCAGTGAAATTCCATATGGGATTAATATTCACCCCAGTTTATTACCCAGCGGGCGTGGACCTTGGCCTTTATCTTGGGTTATTTTAAAAAACCTACCGCAAACAGGTGTCAGTTTGCATAAGCTATCTGAACAATGGGATCAAGGTGATATTCTTTTACAAAAAGCTATAGCTGTACAACCCTGGGAAACTGTTGAAACTTTACGCTTTAAGTCTGAAACAGTTGCAGTTTCATTGTTATCTAAGTTCATACAACAACCTTTTGAATGCTGGTCTGAAGCTACGACTCAAACAGAAGGCAGTTATTGGCCTAAAACAACTCAGGAACAGCGTCGTATCAACTTTAACGACAATGTAGAGATGATTAGTCGTACAGTTAGAGCCTATGGTAAATACTTAAGTTATGCAAAAATTCAAGATAAATGGATTTTTGTTGCCGAAGTTCAAGTATGGAAAGAAGCACATGCTTACCTACCCGGTACAATATTAAATCAGTTTAACAACTGCTATTTCATTGCAGCTAAAGATGGCGTAGTATGTATTAAAGCACATGCAAAAACAGCTCAAGGGGTTTTAATATAATGGATCAACGTTTATTAGAGATCTTAGCTTGCCCTGTTTGCAAAGGGCCTGTTGAACATGATAAGACCAATCAAGAACTTGTCTGTCGTGCGTGTAGTCCTTCAGGTTTGGCCTACCCCATTCAAGATGGCATCCCTGTTATGCTAGAAGAGGAAGCGCGTCAATTGGAGTTAAATAGACAAGCATAAGGTTTAGAGGTAAAAGATGACCGATACACAGGGTACAAATGAAACTATTTTTAATAAAATCATTCGCAAAGAGATTCCCGCTGATATTGTATATGAAGACGATCTTTGCCTAGCATTCAAAGACATTAATCCACAAGCACCTATACATATTTTACTTATCCCGAAAAAGCCAATTGTAAAACTGTCTGATGCTGATGAATCTGACAGCAATTTATTAGGTCATTTAATGTGTGTAGTAGGTGTGATTACATGTCAATTACGGATACAAGATGCTTTTCGCTTAGTGGTGAATAATGGGGCTGATGCAGGCCAAACCGTTTTTCATTTACACTTGCATATTTTGTCTGGGCGTGATTTCAGTTGGCCTCCAGGCTGAGTCTAGCCTCACTCACGGTTTAGTGCTTCTGACTCAACATACGGCTGATAGTCAAATCGACAACTTGAAACCACCTTAGTAATATCATGTTCTAGAAATTTCAGAGCTGCAGCAACTCCCGAGGGGCCTGCTCCTACAATACAGATTTTTCCGAAATCAATTCTTGTATTTGCCTCACCCATTGATCGGAAAGGGACTAGCATTCTTTTTGCTAATACTGGTATATTTCTATAAAGGTTTCCGGTACTTTGCCATAATTGACAGGCTCTCCATTGGACAGCAGTAGCGACTGTCGTCGTATCAAAAAACGAGCAGTTAGTGTTAATCATCAGTATTTACCTAGCGGGAATATGGTTTACAGGGTGGCGCACCCGTGGAGGTAGTAACGATGGCCGTATTACTTTTACAAAGCTTGTAATACAGACCCCATCCACTAAGCACTACTAAAAAACATAACACAAAACCACATATCAATCCGTTCTGGATTTTACATTCATTCCAATCATTTGAGCAAAAAGCCAAATATATAAGAAAATCACCGAACCCACCGTCAGCACATATTATAACAATACTTATAAAACTAGAGAGCAAAACAGCCATTAATAATGTAACTACTCACCCCAAAAATAATTAAAAAAAGCTTGACAGCTTTTTAAGGCAATTAAGTTTTGATTTGAAGCTTGCTAAATATTGTTAGCCATTGAGGCTCTATAGCTGTCTATAACAATAAATTAATTATGGAATAAAAATACTTGCCTTACATGCAAATCGTAGCGCTAGCGACCTGACATAACATCGAAAATCACCATGTTATGATGCATTATTACTTCATGATGACAGGCGATAGTTATGGCAAGTGTTGATAAAACATCTGTTCGAAAGCCAGTCGAAGAACTTCGAGAGCAATAATTCAGGCATACCACTTTCCCAATCCGAACCTGACCAAGCAGCAAGTGACAGTAATAACCCAGTAAATGGTAAAAAACGAACGCATCAGAGAGGGGCTTTCAATAGCAGAACTCAAACCGTTACTGTTGAAACTGTAGAACCAACATTATGTGATCAGTGCCAAAGTGACTTAACCAACGAACCTATACACATTAAACAGCGTAGAACTTTGATCGATATCAAATTTGAAAAAACTGTACAGCATATTGATATCTATCAGAAAATTTGTTCAACCTGTCAAACCCTTAACAAGCCTGCCTTTGCTGGACCTTTGCAATATGGTATTGGCATCAAGACTTTTATTTTAGACTTACTTGTAGTGCAGATGGTTTCTTATCGTAAAAAGTGACCTGGAGTACTACCGTTCTTTGGGAGCGAATGAAAGCTCATTACAGAGACATGAAGGTTTGCTCAATTTATTTTTTTTCACTCTGAACAAATGTGATGCACTGGCGCAATTACTTGAACAAAAAAAAGCCTATATTTTACGATTAAAAGAGTTCTTATTTGGCAAAGATGAAATGAATACTGAGGAAGATGATGTATCATCTGATCAGGGAGATAATTCATCAGCAGGCGCAAATGATGGGGATGAAGCAGAGCAAAATGCTGAAGAAAATAATGAAGAGGGCGAAGCTGCTGAAGGTACTGATACACAAGATACAACTGAGACCAATTTCGACAGACGAAGAAAAAAAGACCCTAAAGAGGCAAAAGGGGGGGGTCATGGTCGACTTCCAGTAGAAGCCTATACAGGTGCCGAAATAGTTGAGTGTTCTCACGAGCACTTAAGTCCCGGAGACATCTGTCCAGAATGCCAACAAACGAAGCTATACAGTATTGATCCACAACGCCGAATAGTATTTACAGGTCAAGCACCGTTGATAGCCACACATTATGAACTAGAAAGGCTAAGATGTGCACCGTGTGGAGCTTAACAACGGTAAGCGTAAATAAATCCACACCCTATCATCCTGTTATTATATTTTATATGCTGAGCTCATAACGTTAACTGTCCAGGAGCCAGTCAAAATGTCCGAA
>JANQJO010000153.1 GCA_028281605.1 Pseudomonadales bacterium | reverse complement strand
AGCACGAAATAAATTCCTGTTTATACTTGTCCTATTTTTCGCTATCTGCGTTGATGAAAATGGTTACATAGAATAACTATGCGCCCATTTTCTCGCCTTGATAGCAAAAAACAGTCCTGCGTATAAAACAGGAATTTATTTCGTGCTCGTTCCTAAATCTCGTCTAGTTTCCACACTCAAAAATTAACGTCCCAACTTAGGACCTTTTAAATAATCAAAAAACTCACTCTTAGGAGAAAGCAACATCACATCATCTTTGTTGCCAAAAGTGTTCCTGTAAGCCAACAAGCTACGATAAAACTCATAAAATTCCGGATCCGCTCCATAAGCTTGCGCATAAGTTGAAGCCGCTTTTGCATCCCCCTCACCTTTGATAACTTCTGCTTTTTGATAAGCCTCTGCTAAAACAATACGCACCTGACGATCAGCGTCAGCACGAATCCCTTCAGCCAATTCTTTCCCTTTAGAACGATGCTCACGCGCTTCACGCTCACGCTCTGCCCGCATCCTCTCGTAAACAGCACCACTGACATTCGGTGGCAAATCAATTCGCTTCACACGAATATCTATAATCTCAATACCAAACGCACTCACGGTCAAATCATTCACTTGCTTTGTCAATTCCACCATCAGCTGTTCACGCTCTCCGGAAACCACCTCATACACCGTTCTTTCCCCAAACTTGTTGCGCAAACCTTCGTTGACACGAGGAGCCAGCAATCTTTGAGCTGTACTGATAGAACCACCTGTAGAAGTATAAAAAAGCCCAACATCTTTTATTTTCCACATCAAATAAGAATCAACAATCAAACGCTTTTTCTCTTGGGTAATATATTCCTCAGAACGCAAATCCAAACCAATCACTCGCCCATCAAATCTTTGTATCTCATGGATTATTGGCAATTTGATACCTAAACCCGGCTTCAAATCAGGGTCAATCACTCGACCAAACTGCTTTTTAATACCTCTTTCTGACTCTTTAATGGTATACAAAGCACTGCTTGCAAACAAAAAAACTGCAAAAACAATAAAAAAAACAACTATGCCTCTGGTCCCCATGACTATCGGCCCTCCCTTCTTACTAAATTACTACGACGCGTTCTAATATGGTCATCGATGTTATCTAAAGGCGCTGTCACATCAAGTGCAGTACTTTGATCACCGTGCGCAGATCTTGCCCCCAAATTTAACAACTTATCCAAAGGCAAATAAGTTAAACTTTGCCCCCCTTCTACATCCATCACCACCTTTGTCACACGACCGAGCACCTGCTCCATTGTTTCCAAGTACAACCTCTCTCGCGTCACTTTCGGTGCTTTCTCATACTCAATTCTCAGCTTCGTAAAGCGTTCAGCATCACCCGAAGCACGACTGATCAACTCATTTTTATACGCATTAGCTTCTTCTAATAGACGCTGCGCCTGACCTCTGGCCTCTGGAATCACGCCATTCGCATAAGCCTCAGCTTCATTTTTCAAACGGACCTCATCTTCCTTGGCTTTAATCACATCGTCAAAAGCAGCCTTCACCTCATTAGGCGGATGCGCATCTTCAACATTCACTTTGGTCGCAATTAAACCTGTTTTATGGCGATCCAAATAATTTTGTAATCGAGAAATAACATCTTGCGCGAGAACATAACGACCTTCTGTGATCACTTCATCCATTTCAGAACCACCGACAACATGACGCAAAGCACTTTCAGTGGCCTGCTTTAATGCACTTTTAGGATCATTAATACTTAAAAAGTAGTCACGAGGATTTTGTACTCGATATTGAACCTCTAATTGGACATCAACAATATTTTGATCTTCAGTTAACATTGAAGACTGATGAGATTGCGAGGACACCTGCTCTGTATTAACTTTTAAAACTTCATCAATCAAAGGTGGGTTCCAATGTAACCCCGCCCCTACTATATTATGAAACTTACCAAAGCGAAGGATAACCGCCTGTTCTGCTTGCTCAACCCGATAAACACCATAAGCACCCCAACCTAATATCAGCAAAATCAGCACAGCAACTAAAAAACCATAACCGCCCCCGGTCGAGTTTGTACCACCACCACCGAAAAATTTGGGCATTTTCTCCTGCAGTTTTTTAATAAATTCATCTAAATCAGGCGGGCCTTGATGACCACCACCACGCCAAGGATCTTGCTTCGAATTTCTACCTCCAGGCTCATTCCAGGCCATAACAAACTCCCCCAAATAATGTACTCTTAATCTAAAAATCCAGCAATTTTACAAAATAGCAAAGCGACTACCATTATCCTCTACAATCAACTTGACTTAACCGATGCAACTTATAAGGTTGGCGCTCTAAGCGAAAACCATTGGCAACTAAACCTTCCAAAACCGCTTCACTTAAACACTCTTCAAGCAAGACCATTTCAGACTCAAAAGATTCCTCAGTAACCATTTGTAACCCATTTGTGCGTAATAAGCTATCCCATTTTTCTGTGGCAACTTGCAACAATACCCCCCAATGACCGTTATTTACTTGTATCCACTCTCCTAATATCGACTGTGCATCATGAAGAGCCGACCTAAGTCTACTGTACTTTGGCGGAATATCAACACATAAGCACAGAAGCTTACCCGACATTCTCCACAACATAGCCTGCTTAAGCTTTTCTATGCCTCTTCGTGTATCAGCACTGACATAGACTGGCAACGGCCCAGTACATTCCAGTTCACACTGCAATCGCTCCAGTTTATCAGCAGGCAAGAGGTCTATTTTGTTATAAACATACAATTGTGGAACCTGCTCGGCCCCAATCTCACAAAGCACTTGCTGTACCTGAAAAATATGATCTTCATAAGCTGGATGACTCAAATCAATCACATGCAACAGCAAATCCGACAAAGCAACAGCTTCTAAAGTTGCACGAAAAGCTTCTACCAATTTATGCGGCAAATGTCGAATAAAACCAACTGTATCAGCTAACACAAGCTCACCTAGACCCGGTAACTGCAAACGCCTTAAAGTCGGATCTAGCGTTGCAAAGAGTTGGTCAGCCACATAGACATCAGACTCACTCAGCAAATTAAACAAAGTAGACTTACCAGCATTGGTATAACCGACTAAAGAAACTGTCAATATACCTGCCTTATTGCGGGTAAGACGGCTACTTTCACGCTGACGCTTAACCTTCTCCAGCTTTTGCGTCAGCGACTGCATCCGAACTCGGATCATCCTACGATCGACTTCTAGTTGAGTTTCACCTGGCCCTCTTAAGCCTATACCTCCCTTTTGCCGCTCTAAGTGAGTCCAACCTCGCACCAAACGAGTCGACAAGTGCTGAAGTTGCGCCAATTCTACCTGTAACTTACCTTCAAAAGTACGTGCTCTCTGAGCAAAGATATCCAATATCAAACTGATACGATCCAAGACGCGACATTTTAAAGTTTGCTCCAAATTACGCTCTTGGGTCGAAGTTAATGCATGATTAAAGATAACTACTTCCACTCGTTCATCACGCAATACCTGCAGAATTTCCTCAAGCTTGCCAGTTCCAACAAACCACTTCGGGTGAATTTGTCGCCTCCTGCCTTCAACAACTGCAACAACTTCAATCCCAGCACTGAGTGCCAAAGCCCTAAATTCGCCTAAATCTTCGATTTGATCCGGTTCCGGCAATTGAATATGGACCAAAACTGTACGCTCACCGCCCTTAGGTCTTTCAAAAAACAAACAACTACCTCTCCAAATTAACAATACTCAACCACGACAAAAGGCAATGACTGCCCTATGAGCTTGCATATCAGTGAAAAATAAAGTTAATCTACATTCATGGCCAATGAAAGGATACATCTGAATACTACTCATCTGCTTATTGACGTAATATCAGTTATTGCCATACCCCATAGGCTGGTGATCCATGCCATGATGGTCACCTGAACCACCACCACCTCCACCACTACCACCAGAGCTGCTACCCGCATGGCCTCGAGGATTACGTGCAGGGACAACAGTAGAAATAGCATGCTTATAAACCATTTGGCTTACTGTATTTTTTAAAAGCACAACATACTGGTCAAAAGACTCAACTTGGCCTTGCAGTTTAATACCATTAACAAGGAAAATGGATACTGGAATCCTTTCCTTACGCAGTGCATTCAAAAAAGGGTCTTGTAAAGAGTGCCCTTTAGACATATCGTTTTCTCCTAGTTTTTTATATTTTGAGGCCAAAACCTCAACAGCGCAAAAAGTGAGCCAAAGGCTCCATCCTTATGCAGTTAACTGAGAACAAGCCAAGTTAATCGCACATTAAAAAAAGGCGTAATATCATTGCAAAATCAACGTAAAAAAGACGCTACTAAAGTATGCGCCTGCTTAGAATTAAGTGTATCACCACAGTACAAATGCGTCAGCGATGGCCAAGTTTTCAGCCATGTCAGTTGACGTTTTGCCAGCTGACGTGTAGCAGCCAAGGCTTTTGCTACCATAGTATTATAATCCCACTCTCCCGCTAAATACTCCCATGCCTGCCGGTATCCTACACAACGCATAGATGGAAGCGCCAGCGAAAGCTGCCCCTCATGATAAAACCTTCGCACCTCTTCAAGAAAGCCCAACTCTAACATTGTTTTAAAACGTGCTTCAATAACTTCATGCAATTTTGCCCGATTAAGCGGTAATATTCCTAAAGACAAAACCTCAAATTCAAACTGTTCGTAAATTTGTTCAGTCAGAGATAAAGTTTGCTGACCTGAGTGACGGTACAGCCAACTAGAAAAAGGCTCAGAGGTTTGCCAACACACTTCTAAAGCTCGTGTGATACGCTGCGTATCATTAGGATGCAGTCGAGCAGCTGAAACTGGATCAACGAGCTTCAAGGCCGCATACACCGCTTTACCCCCTTCTTCCCTTGCAAGAGATCTGACTTTATCACGAACTTCAGGAAAAACCTCGGGCAGTGCCGCCAACCCCGTTAACAAGGACTTAAAATACAACATCGTCCCCCCCACCAAAAGAGGCACTTTACCTTTACTACTGATCGATCGCATTAGGTCAAGCGCATCAGTGACAAAATCAGCAACCGAATAAATGTCACCCGGCTTACGAATATCAATCAAATGATGCGGCACTTTCGACAGTATCACTGCAGAAGGCTTTGCTGTACCAATATCCATCCCCTGATACACCATGGCAGAATCAACACTAATGACTTCAAGAACGGGCAATAGTTCCACTAAATGCAAGGCTAAGTCGGTTTTACCACTGGCTGTAGGTCCCAACATAAAAATAGCCTTAGGACGCTCCATATTTTTAGATTTAGGGTGTTGAAACTTAAGATTTTTCATTCTAAACCCTCAACGCCCACGCCAAAACAGCTTATCCAACTCTTTAACTGTTTTCACAACCCAAGTAGGACGACCATGATTACATTGACCACTACGCTCCACAGATTCGATTTCACGTAACAACTGATTCATCTCGGCAAGGCTGAGTGCATCTCTAGCACGAACAGCACTATGACACGCCATCGTCGACAACAGCTTGTTTTGTTCTTGCTCTATTCGCTCACTACTCTCAAATAAAATAAGGTCCGCAAGAATATCTCTCAAAAGACGCTCCATATCTACATCTTGCAGCAAAATAGGCACTGCTTTAATGGATAGTGTATCCATCCCCACTCGCTTAAGTTCAAGCCCAAAGCGCTCAAAAAACGCCTCATAAGTTTCAGCACAATCTACCTCTTGCTCAGTCAAAACAACAGTCACAGGCATTAACAAACCCTGTGCAAGTACTTTACCAGAGGCATGTTGTCGCTTAAGCTTTTCATACACAATACGCTCATGAGCTGCATGCATATCTACAATCACCAACCCCGTATTATTTTGAGCGAGTATAAAGATGCCATGCAGCTGACCTAAAGCAAACCCTAATGGACAATCCGCAGGCGAGAATTCAGGTAAAGGTGAAACCTTGGGCATCGGAGCAACCACGACTGTTTCATCAGTCGCCTCTTCAACACATTCAGCGGCAGTATAATCTTGCACAGGTTCCTGCACACTCTGTTGCGTCACTGACAACGAAAAAGCCGTTTGATACGGCTCATCATCCGGCTGTTCCACACACGATTCTGTGCGTATAAGCGGTAGCTCTGGCTCTGTTTGAGCAAGAACAGGCTCAGCTCGCTCCTCTGCTACAGACGCAAAAGAAAATTCGTCAAGCTTAGCTTGTTGCTCCAATTGTTGTTGCACAGTCGTTTGTGCAAGCGCTTGTTTCACACTGGCTACAATAAAATCATGAATTAAACGGCTTTCACGAAAGCGCACTTCATATTTTGCAGGGTGTACATTTACATCAACCTCAGCAAAGGGCACACTCAAATTCAACACATAGGCTGGTTGCCTTCCTTGATGCAACACATCCGCGTACGCTGTACGTATCGCATGCGTAATCACCTTGTCTCGCACAGCTCTTTGATTGACGAAAAAATACTGCTGATCTGCATGTGCACGCGCATAACAAGGTAAAGCAACCCAACCTTGCAATGACAAATCGGCACGCTCAAACTCAATAGCAAGCCCATTTTGAACAAAAGCCTTGCCCAACAAGGACACTAAACGGCGCTCTTGTTCAAGCTGATCCACAGCCGGCTTCAATCGCAGCACATCACGCCCATTATGTGTCAGATAAAAAGCCACACCAAGATGACTCAATGCCAACTTTTTAATGAGTTGTTCGATATGATTAAATTCAGTTTTTGCCGAACGCAAAAATTTACGCCGCGCCGGTGTATTGAAAAAAAGATCCCTAACTTCTAAGGTAGTCCCAACTGGGTGTGCAACCGGCGCTTTATCCAATTGATGCTGCACCCCTTCACAGCTTATTTTCCAGCCTAACTCTGCAGTTTTATGCCTGGAAATCATTTGCAAGCGTGCGACTGAACTGATACTAGCAAGAGCCTCACCTCTGAACCCCAAAGTATGAATCTGAGCTAAATCTTCAGCCGACTTGACTTTACTAGTGGCATGACGTTTAAGCGCCAACACTAAATCATCAGAAATGATGCCTTCACCATCATCACGCACACGCAGCAGAGACACCCCCCCCTGTTCAACATCTATCCACACCGATTGAGCATGAGCATCCAAGCTGTTTTCTATCAGTTCCTTAACAACAGAAACAGGTCTCTCAACCACTTCACCTGCCGCTATTTGATTAGCCAATAAAGGCGTTAATTTTTCAATGACAGCCACGGCCCTTCCTCTCCTGGAAAGAGGCTCATTTTTGCATATCGCATCTAATTTGGGAAGCATTAGCAAAATAAACTAACCACACCACAGGAACTACTGAAAACTAAAGAAATCGAAGCAATTTTAAACAATTGTTCAGAAAGCTTGTAACATTGAGTTACAAAGAAACACTTGTAATTACTGTAAAGAACGAAAACAATAAGAACCATAAGCAAACTGAAATAAAAGATGATATATCACCTTTTTTTATTGCACTGTAATCATCATTTTGTAATAACTCGAACCATACACTCTTAGTATTAATTAGACTAACAACAATCTTAAAAGAAGGTAATGGAAACATGAAAGATCACTTGCAACGGACCGAGGATGTGTTTAACGAACTGATCAAAGCTTTTGAAACAGCCGGATCAGAAACATGTTTTCATCATGACGAAGGGCTTGGACCCTCAGAGTTTCAAGCATTCCTCAGCATCCTCAGAGGAGATAATGTCATTAACTTCGTTTGGCGAGATATCTTACAGTGCAACAACCCCCTCCCTAGCGCACCGGCTCATAGAAGAAAAATCGACACAGATATATCAACAAACACGGAGTACCAGACTTCCAGCAATATTATTCGATTTCCTCTGGCTAAACTACACAAGCATGAGTCCTCTGCCAATGAATTCAACCAATTTCTAACAAAGAAAAAAAACAAACTGCTGCAAGCAAATTTTGCTGAAATTACAGCCAATAGCAATGGCCGTTTCACCATAGATACTTTACTAGAATTCTTTGATGATAGACCGCAAAAGCATAAGCATCGCGTAGAAAAAAAAGAAACCGTAGACCTGGATAAAAACTTGTCTCATTCTATTTCATCCCATGCATTACTCAAAGCATTACATCGCTTTATTGATGCACTAGATGATTAAACAAAAACCAAAGGACTACCAACAAAGATACATCTATTTAATATTCAAGAGCCACTACCAAATTGTGAGCCTATCAAAAGACCATACGCTTAATATTTACTATATCGTAAATGTTAAGCTCTACGGTAAAACACAATAGATTTAAATAGCATCACGTGACATTGCGCTCCAAGTTGTGTAAGATGCACAGCTGTCTCTCTCGCGGAGGGGTGGCAGAGCGGTTGAATGCACCGGTCTTGAAAACCGGCATGGGTTTGCGCCCATCGAGGGTTCGAATCCCTCCCCCTCCGCCATACTGTTTTTACCGTCTTTTTCTGCCTCTAAGTATCTGAAAGGTAAGGACAAGTGTGCGGTTCGAAAGCCTTCATTTCGCACATATGCCGGGTTATCGGCAAAGACCAGTTTCAGCACCGTTTTCCGGTGTGCCAGGTTGTCTGAAGCCCAGAGTTTATAGGGGTTTTCGACAAAATCCAGAGCGGTTCGAAAAGTTTTATCGTAGTCTGGCAGCGACCGCCCACAATTTGCTATCTTTTCATCTATCGCTACTTTTTCGTACTCTAACGATTTGAGCTTTGCTTCATAGGTACTTAACTTATGAGTGAATCGCTTTCTGTGTTCAAGATTCTCTCAAGCAGCTTCTCAATATTGCCGTTCACCAGCTTATATTGGGTTTGTAGTGCTTCTTTTTCCTGCTGGTGAGTCGCAGCGCGCTGATCCCATAGTCCCTTTAAAGATGCATTCAAAACAGTGACAACACCATTTGAGGGAACTAACCCCTGCAATAGCGCATCAAATTCACTCTCGACTTTTTCCCGGACGTAATCGATTTACGGTAATCACTACAGCCCTTTTTGAAACACATATAATACGGGTAAGTATTACTTCGGCCTTTGCTCCAGCAGGCTGTCATTGGATGATCGCAACGTCCGCACTTGATAAATCCCTCTTAGAATAAAGTCGTTTGATACGTCAGAGCGAATGGGGGCTTTAGGATTGCTATTAAGTTTTTCCTGTATCTTTTGAAATGTTTCAAAGCTGATCAAGGCTTCGTGTTGAGCTTTGCGTAGCGAAATACCCCAGCTTGGCATTTCTATATGGCCAGTATATATCACCTTATTCAACGGGTTTGTGACACGCTGAAAACGGACTTCTCCGCTATTGTCTTTAGGGTAGATTGGTGACGCATCAAGATAGCGTTTCACCTCGCCTTGTGTCTCAAAACGCCCTGATGCAAAGCCCTCAAGCGCTTCAACAATGACGGAGGCAAGCGGTTCATCTCGTGTTAGGACTTTTCCTGCGTGTCCGTCGACTTTGCTGTATTTGTAGCCCAGTGGCGCAATGGGAGCCACGGCATAGCCATTCATGATGCGTGCCTTCATGCGATTGACCGTTTGCTCAGCATTCTTCTGTCTTTGATGTTGTGAAACACTTGCCAAGAGATTTTCTACGAGGATACTATCTGAATCTTCACCAAATTCAACTGTTGGGCTTTCAAGCCTGCCTGATGCCGAATTAATGGCGGTTCGCAATGCCAGGTGAGTTTCGATTGATCGGGCAAGACGGGAAATATCGTCGATAATGACAACAATATGGTCATGCTTATGTTTGCGGAGATAAGCAAGCATACTCTGCATACCCGGCCTGTCGATGATGCTGCCCGAAATTGCCTCGTCTTTGAAGGTTTCAACGACCCTGTATCCCTTCTGCTGGGCAAACTGTTTACATCTGGTTAATTACGAATTGATACCATCACCTTTCTCCAATTGGGCTTTACTGGAGACTCTCGCGTATATGACGGATTTTTGAGCGGCATTAGGCATGTTTTTTCCTTTCTACTTCGATGGCGTTGTCGTTCGCAGCTTCTTGAACGGGACCTATGATCGTAAATGGCGGTTAGATTTACTTAACTTATTGAAATATATTGATTTCTAAAATCAAAAACCTTCCTAATTGTCTACTCTTTTTCCCTTTGCTTAACGCTAGTCGTTCACACAATAATCATTTTTAGCTAAGTTTGTTTGTTTCACCAGCAAAACAAATAGTTTGACATCCACAAATATTAGACTATTATGAAATAAATTTAAATTTATTTCATAATAGTCTAAAAATGAAACAAAAAATACTCTCTCTGCCGCACAGATTCAAACCTTGTTTAAAACAAATACCGTACTGACGATCGCTGACTTATGTGCTCATTTGAGTAGAGGAAGAAGCACTATCTTCAAA
>JANQJO010000093.1 GCA_028281605.1 Pseudomonadales bacterium | reverse complement strand
GCCAGAGTTGCAAGACTTTGGTGAAACCGGCCTCTATGAAGCAGGAAGTTAACGCCATAACTACCTATGGATAGTTTTGGATAGGTTTAACGGAACGGTAGATGAATGTTACAAACGTCAATTTTTAGTGTTGTGGTCTTTGATTTTTTTAAGAAATTCGTCAAATGAACCGTCGTTTATGCGTTCTAAACTTGCTTGGTCTCTTAAAGATTTTTCGCTGATTGTTTGAAGTTTTTGGTGATTAGTTTGGCTAAGCTTGCGCGTCTTAAAGAAATCTTCACTGATTTTGGCTTGCTGCATGGCGAAATCAAAAAAAGACTGCTGCTTTTCCGTTAAGGTTGCTAATACTTTGGCAGAAGGCAGTAAGTCAAAGTTTTCTATTTGGTTTTCAATCTCTTTTAAGGCTGTTTTCCATCTCTGAATGCCTGTCACATTGGCAAGTTGCTCTAGTTTTAGAAAAAGGTTTTGCGCGCATTTTTGTACAGAATGCTTTTGCTTGTTAATAAGTAAGGTACTGCCGGGTGCTCTGCCAGTGCGTGCTACTGTTGTCATATTCTCTTTTGTTGATTGGTATTCATCGTGTGTTAGGTTGGGGCTGTCTTCAATTAAGCAGTATAGAGCTAATGTGTCTAATATGTCTATTTGTGTTGCACTAATACCTATAGGTTCGAAAGGGTTTAAGTCGATGGCTCTGATTTCAATGTATTCTACACCTCTTTCTGTTAAGGCTGCAGACGGGGTTTCTAATGATTGAGTGGTTCTTTTAGGCCTAATGCTTGCGTAGTATTCGTTTTCAATTTGAAGAATGTTAGTGTTGAGTTGCAGATGTTGTTTTCCGTTTTTTAAACCAATTGATTCGAAGTTTGGATCGCTGGTGTGTGTGGCGTGTTTGAGAGTAGTGACATAAGCGCTTAAGGTGTTATGGCAAATATGAAGGTTTTTTTGTTGGTTGTTTTGATAACCTAAATCACTCATTCTCAGTGATGTTGCGAAAGGGCTAATATAGGTGTGCGGTGTGTGTGGTACTAATTTGTGCTCTGGACTTTTTAGAAAAGATTGACAAACAGCAGGGGAAGATCCAAAAAGTAAGATAATCCACCAGCTGTATCGTAAAAAGTTTCTGATGAGGCCAAAGTATTTATCATTGATAAAATTTTGTAAAGGCTCTACGTTTTTTTCGTGGTTTTGCCATTGTTGCCAGAATGTTTGAGAATAAGAAAAATTATAGTGAATGCCTGATATGGTTTGCATCAATTTGCCGTAACGATGAGATAAGCCCTCTCGGTATAGGGTTTTGAGCTTGCCAATGTGAGATGATCCATACTGTGCAATGGGGATGTTATTCTCATGTTCTAGGATGCAGGGCATGCTGTTGACCCAAAGCTTTTCAGATCCAATGTTAGCGTACACGTATTGATGCAGATGCATTAACCAGTCCAGTGGTGTGGGTTGATGGTTAGTGAGGGCCGGTGTAATCAGTTCTAATTGTGCTTCCGAATAATCTGTGGTGATGTAAGGGTGGGTTAAGGCCGAACCTAATGCAATAGGGTGAGTTTGTTGTGATAAGGTGCCTTCTGGTGTGATCCTTAGACTTTCTTTTTCCAAACCACGCTTGATGTGCTTGATGTGTTGATGGGCGCCGCTTTTTATAAAATGCGCTAAGCGGTTTTGATAGTCAGTGATCAATGGGTTATGCCTCATTTAGTGTTCTGGGTTGTTGTTATTTTTTCATGCTTTTAGCTTTGTTGAAAGCGGCTGCTAATGTATTGTTTTGGAATGTTTTCTCTGGTTTATTGACACTGGTTTTTTTCTTTGGTTTGGGTTTTTTGTTGGATTGATGAGTGGGTGAGAGCTTGTTTTTGCTGGCATTGAAGGCCGGTTTTTCATTGGGGTTTTGTTTCATGGTCAAGGCAATACGTTTGCGTTCTGTGTCTGTTTCCAATACTTTGACTTTGACAATGTCTCCTGTTCTAACAATCTTTTGAGGATCTGAGACGAACTGATCCGATAGTTGTGAAATGTGAACCATGCCCTCTTCATACAAACCAATATCGACAAAGGCACCGAAGTGAGTCACATTGGTCACTATGCCTTCTAATTGCATACCAATCGCTAAATCCTCTACTGTGGTGATGTCCTTGCGAAATTGTGCGGTCTTAAAGCTGGACCTTGGATCTCTGCCGGGTTTTTCTAGTTCTGCCAAGATGTCTATAATAGTGGGTAAGCCAAATTCAGCACAAATAAAGCTTTCGGGTTTTAATGTTTTAATGCAAGTGCTGTTTCCGATGAGATCTCTGAGATGAGTGTTTGCAGCAGCTGACATGTTTTCGACTACGATGTAAGACTCAGGGTGTACTGATGAAGCATCTAGAGGGTGCTTGCCTTGTGGAATACGTAAAAAACCTGCCGCTAGTTCAAACGTTTTATCGCCGAATCTGGGAATTTGTTTAAGCTCTTGCCGACCCTGAAAGGGGCCATTGCTTTCACGGTGACGAATGATGTTGTTGGCTAAAGTGTTATTGATGCCTGAAACTTGTGAGAGTAGGGCGACTGAAGCTGTGTTAATGTCGACACCAATGGCATTCACGCAATCTTCAATTGTATTGTGCAGAGATTTCCCGAGTAAAGTTTGATCTACGTCGTGTTGATATTGGCCCACTCCAATGGATTTAGGTTCAATTTTGACCAGCTCAGCTAAAGGGTCTTGCAGCCTGCGAGCAATGGAAACAGCGCCTCGTAAGGAGACGTCCATATCTGGCAGCTCATTATCAGCCAGCTCTGAAGCGGAATAAACAGAGGCGCCTGCTTCACTGACAATTACTTTTGTGGGTTGGCGATCTATGGTCTTTAACAGCTCATCAATCAGCTTGCTGGTGGGTCTGGATGCTGTGCCATTGCCAATGGCGATTAGCTCAACTGTATAGTCTTCTACCCATTTTTGCAGTTGTTGCAGTGCTTGTTTCCATTGCTTTTGGGGTTCGTGAGGAAAGATTGTGCCGGTCGTAAGTACTTCTCCGGTTTTGCCTGTGATGGCTGCCTTGACACCGGTACGCAGACCGGGGTCTAAGCCCAAAGTGACGCGGTTGCCTGCCGGCGCTGCCAGCAACAAATTGCGTAAATTTTCGGCAAAAACGTCAATAGCTTGTTCATCAGAGCGGGCTTTTAAGGTGGCTAGAAGTTCGGCTTCTAATTTAGGGTGCAATTTAGTACGCCACGCCCAATGACAGGCTGTGCTTAACCAGTGTTGGTTGGTGTTAGCTGTTGGAGTGTTAGCTGGGCGCTGATTTAATTCTAAGGTGTCTTCTAGAAGTTTTTGGCAAGTGTGTAAAGCTTGATCTGTATTGTCTAAATCAATTTTCAGTTGTAGAATGCCTTGTTTTCTGCCTCGCAATAAAGCCAGAGCTCTGTGAGACGGTACCTTATGATACGCCTCTTTATAATCAAAATAATCTTTAAAGTGAGCGACTTTTTTATCTTGCGTGTGTTCTTTTTTTTGCGGGTGTAAGGTAGAAAATAAACAGCTGTTTTTTTCCAGTTGTGTTCTGCAGCGTTTGATTAAGTGTGGGTTATCGCTGAGTCGTTCGACTAAAATGTGCTTGGCGCCCTCTAAAGCCGCTTTGGTGGAATCAACGTTGTGTTTTTCAGATAAATAGTCTTGAGCTAAGGCTTCAGGGGCTTGTTGAGCTTGACTTAAAATGGCTTCTAATAAAGGCTCTAAACCTGCCTCTTTGGCCTTTTGTGCTTTGGTGTGGCGTTTGGGGCGGTACGGGAGGTAGAGGTCTTCTAGATCTGTTTTGCTGGTAATCTGTTGGATTGTTGTTTTCAGCGTTTCGGTCAGTTTGTCTTGCTGTTCAATGGAGTGCAAAATGGTTTGTTTACGCTGTTCTAGTTCGCGCAGATACTCCAGTCTTTTTTCCAATTGCCGTAGTTGTCTGTCGGTCAAGCCGCCTGTGGCTTCTTTGCGGTAGCGGGCGATAAAGGGCACAGTTGCCCCATCATCCAATAGTTTTACGGCGGCTGTTACTTTCTCGATTTCAGTTTCAAGCTCATCAGCCAATAACTTTTCTAGCAGCATGCAATAACACCTTGATCATCGGTTGGGTCGTTTGATGGGAGCACTCTAGCATTTTTGCTGCCCAGGTGCGACCCCCTGTTTGCAAGATCCATCCCGATACCAGTTATTATTCTATTATGATTTGTGGGAGGATATTAAGTGCTCTTTGTAAGCACTGCCATAGAGATTTTGTAAACATTTTATGACCGCTGTGTAACCTGTTTGATAGTCTGGGTAATGAAAACAATACCCTGTAGATTTGATGAGCTGATTGCTGATACGTTTGTTTTTTGATCTAAGATTGTCTTGATCTGGAGTTTGGAGGGGTTCAATCTCAAACATTTGTGAGAGCCAGCTGCCAATTTCCCATTCGCTAATAGGAGTGTCATCGGTTCCCAAGTATAAAGGGGCTAGAGGAGTGTTTTGTCTTGATAGTTCAATCAAGTGCAATAATATATTGATGCAATCGTCTCGATGGATGCGATTGGTATAGTAGGGTGGATTTTTACGTAAAGGGGTTTGTTGTATAGTTTTGCGTAACAGCCAGTAGCGCTTAGGGCCATAGATGCCTGAAAACCTTACGATTGTGCTTGCAAAATAGGGCTGATTGATTAAAGTTTGTTCCGCGGAAAGTATAAATTGGGCTGTAGCGGTTGTGGGAGAAGTGGGTGAGGTTTCATCCAGCCACTCGCCTTGATTTTGGCCGTAGACACTGGTGCTAGATACTTGAATCCAGTGGCGTAACCTTTGGCTGGATTTGAAGTGCTTGATTAGGTCGTTAAGAGCATTGTGATATAGGGCTTCATAGATATCGATTTGCTTGCGTTTTGGTGCGGGTGTATAGATAACCCAGTCAACTTCAGTAGGAAGTGATTGGAGGTGTTGAGAGTGGGTTAAATCTAAAGCGATCCAGGTTAATTTGTTGCTGAGGGTGCAGTGTTGCGGTGGTGTACGGCGTACGGCGATAACCTTGAAGTGTTTTTGTATGAGAAGGTGGGCGAGCCCTATGCCAAGGTCGCCGCACCCAAGCAGTAATATTGTCTCAGACATTGTTCAATACAAACCGGCTTGCATTCATTGCATAAAGTAAGATTGTGTTCCATGGGAGCTGATGGCTGCTGCAATCCGCCTCAGTGCAAGGCTATAGGCAGCGTGGCGTAGGCTGACTTTTTCGTTTTCGTGAATGATCCAGAGGTCTGCGAAGGCTTGTTCGAGTGTCGCGAGCAAGCGGTGACGTATTTCTTTCAGAGGCCAACGATAGCCTTGTAAGTTTTGAGCCCATTCGAAGTAGCTGACAATCACACCTCCCGCGTTGGCTAATACATCTGGCATAATTTCAGTCCCTTTATCTTCTAAAATGGCGCTGGCTTCTTGGGTGATAGGGCCATTGGCAACTTCAATAATAAAGGGAGCTTGGATGTGCTCGGCGTTTTCAGTGGTGATAACCCCTTCGAGTGCGGCAGGGATTAAGAGATCGACTTTAAGGCGTAGTAAATCTTCGTTGCTGATTTTGGTATGATCTTGTTCTTCGCAAACAGAGCCATAGCAATAAACAGCTTTCAGTGTTTTACTGGCTTGTTTATGAGCATACAAGCTTTCAATATCGAGCCCTTGTTCAGCTAAAATGCCACCCTTGGAGTCACTCACTGCGATGATGGTGTAGCCTTGTTGTTGCATCAGTTTAGCCATATGATAACCTGCGTTGCCGAAACCTTGTAGGGCGACTGTCATATTTTTTGGTTGCCACTGTTTGTGTTTGGCCCACAGTTCGTTCACCAGGTAGGCGCCACGACCTGTGGCTTCTTCGCGTCCTAAGCTGCCTCCCAGTTCAATGGGTTTGCCTGTAATAATCGCAGGGCACTTTTCTCGTTTGATGTTTTCATATTCATCCGACATCCAGCCCATGATTCTGGCATTGGTGTAGACATCAGGAGCTGGAATGTCGCGATTAGGGCCGACAATATCAGCCATGGCTCGCATATAGCTACGTGATAGGCGCTCTAATTCGAGTCTAGTAAGTTGTTTGGGGTCAACGGTAATGCCTCCTTTGCCGCCGCCGTAAGGTATGTTGACTAAGGCGCACTTTATTGTCATCCAAAGGGCTAATGCTTTCACTTCGTCGGCTGTCACGTTTGGGTGAAAACGAATGCCACCTTTGGTAGGGCCTAAAACAGAATTGAAGCGGCAGCGATGGCCCACAAACACTTTTGTACTGCCGTCATCCATACGTACTGGCAATGCTGCACTGAGCGTTTCTTCTGGATAGTTGAGCAATTGCAGTATTTCAGGGTCAATGCCAGCTTTTTGGCCCAGTTGGTTGAGTTGATTGATGGCATCTTTAAATACGTTCATATTAATTGACTTTGCCTAGTTAAATGTGGTGAGTTTGTTTTGTAGTAGGGTAAGGCACAGGAAATAAGCTACCCATTGTTCGCTTCTGAACTCGCTGTGCTCAAACATGCATCCGCTCAAAATGGGTAGCTTATTTCCTGTGCCTTACCTAGTTCAGACCTAATCGTACAGTATACCAGTTTTGAAGACTATTGCGCTCCGCTTGGTTTCTGGTGATTGATCGCATGAAGCACTTGTAAAACTACTTTTATAATTTGATTTTCAAAATGAAAATATTAAACGAATAATAATGCAGTATCAGCTCAAAAGTTTTTTAATCATCCCAACCATTACTCCAAGTCCCACCTATCTGGTGTTGTTTAAGACCTGTTGAGTAAATTCTATAAGAACGATCACCAGCCATGCGCGTGCCAATAATAGGAGTTGCCATCAAACGATAGCTCGCCCCCCCAGTACTGCCTAACTCAGTGGGATCCACTTGAATACGTAAATCATATAATTTCTGACTGCTGTCAAGAGGCGCCTGTGAAGGAAACAATGTGGCCAAAGGAATGCCCCCTGACTCAGTGCCAGTATAAGTATTTTGCACTGTACGAAACCTCTCCACCGCGCTGGCCAACTGCATCAAAGACGATTTAGCATCGCTGCGATAAGCCTTTTTCGTTTGGTTTGTGTAAGTTGGAACAGCTACGGCTGACACTACCGCTAAAATAGCAATCACCACCATGAGCTCAACCAGTGTAAATCCCTTTTGACCTTTCTTACCTTTTAATAATAAACTCATAGTCACTACCTTACTGACCTTGTTAACTTGTTACAACCCAAACTATTACTACCTTGATCAATCCTGATACCAATACACTTTTTCCCAATCCATACTGATAGAGAGATCAATATCTTGTAAAGGTTGCTCTGGACCAATCAACACAGCTGGACCATTGTAGCTTTCTTCTTTCAAAAAGAGCATCTTGGGAGAAGGTGGAATACTGGGTGAGGTCAGAACTCGATAACGATCATTCGTATCTAAAGTGCCTGATCCATCCAAATCTTCAACGGCATTACCATTAGTTAAGCTGACCAAGTACACTCTACCGACCCCTGTAATACCAGAGCAGGCAGAAACGGCTGCACTGGGCTCATAGGTTGTAAAGATAATCTTATTATCTACAGTCAAACTGGTCGCTAAAGATTTTTCACCAGAAGTACTTAATCTAACATACCAACCATCACTGCTGAGCGTAACGTCATCGGAGGCATTAGTCCTATCCGTTAAATTGGTTTCCGTCAAACGTGTATAACTGGCTGGAGCTGAAAACACATCTTCTTGAAAAAGCACATAAAATCTATTTTCAGCTGTTTGATCAAGCGGCTCATTAATTGCGCCAGAACCAATCGCAATCGCTAAGCGCGCATCACCCCCTTCACTAAACAATGAAATATCAGGGCTAAAGAAAAACCTTCGGTAGTCAGCACCTGAACTGTCTCCAAGCTCAGCAATAACACCACCATCAACTAAGTTAGCAACAGAACTGCCATTATTAATGTCAAACCTCCAGACCTGGCCTCCAGTATCGCCCACATACATCTGATCGGCCAAACCATCTAGATTCATGTCTACCACACCAACATCAGAAGCAATCGCATAGAGCATATCCGGTGAGTGTAAACCATCTGATGCAATCACACCATTACCGGCCATCCATAAACGATCGCCCGTATTAGCATCAACAATATAAATTGCATTACCCATAGAAGCATTAACACGAGTATTCGGACTATTATCAATATTAGGATCAAATCCTCCTGCAAAAATCAAAACATCTTTAACAGAAGCACCAATCTTCACTTGCGTTTTAACCGGCTTAGACCATGTCTGACCTAATGTAGTAAAATCTCCACTACCACCCTCTATCGTCCATAAAATTTTCGGCGCGTTTCTATCAGTGACATCCAGCGCATAATAATTTCTACCACCACGACGCATCCCCATATATAAGTAGACACTATCTTGTGAAGGCTCTATCTCATTGTTGTAATTAGTATCTTGAATCCACGCAACAGGAGAGCCATCTAAACCATAAGGATGGTCAAAGCTACTACTGTTGTCATAAAGCGTTTTCAGGTTAGGTAACAATGCTTCAGGCATAAAAGCAAATTTTTCTATGCCTGTATCAGCAGCAACAGCGTGTAAAAAGCCTTCATTCGTACCATAAAATAGAGTGACATCAGGGTTTTCAGCGGTACCACCATAAGTGACTAACAACGGTGTTGAATGCAGAGGATCACCCATTTGCTTACGAGCCTCATTGTAATCACCATCACCATCGGCATCTAATACATCATAACCTCTGGCCCACTTAATGATTTGATTTCTCTCAGTAGAGTCGTTGGCATTGACCATGCTCACTGTAATTTCAGTATTACTTTCATTAAATGCATTTGTAGCATTTGACAATACTAAAGAAGGGCTGGCTGCACCACTTAAATAAGTGTAAGTTTTCCTTAAATCTACGTTATCTGGCAACTTCTGAGCAGCACCGCCTAACGCAACATCTGGACCATCAACAACGCTCGACCAAATACTTTTCGCTGTTGCTTTAAAAAATCCTGAGCTCTCATCTACCGCTTCCTGATCATTAGCATCAACAATGACAGGTGGATTACCTAGCAATTTATAATGCTTAAGATTACCCAACCAACTGGGTGATCTTAAAGGCTTAAACACAGAAAAATACACATCATTCCTATGGGTGAGACGGTCAAACTGATTCACTGTCGCACCTGCTGTACTAAAAGAACTGTCTATAGAAATAATACTGCTGATGATATTATCAAAAGCATCAGCTAACTCTGAAGCTGTATTAGCATTATAAAAAGAACCTTGGCCTTCAGAAGCCATATCCTGCAGAAAATCAACAGCACCATTGTTCGACAAGTTAAACGCAATGGTATGTGTTACAACGGTATTATCAGTTGCCGACAAACTTGGTCGCATGTCATTATTAGCCATCCAATTTGCTAAACTGCGGCCACAATCCTCATCACTGTCAGAAGAATCATTGTCACAATTGCTGTTTCCAGTCATGGTTTTAATCAAGTTTACACTGTGATTATTATTGGCTTCACCATCTGTTAACAACACTAAGTGCGTACTTTGACAATCACTGACAATAGGACTGGTATAAACAGGCGCTGTCGGGCTTGAGCTAATCACTTCATCACGGCAATCAGTGTCATCTAAATTACTGGCCTCACAACCAGAAGGCATTACATGTGTGCCTCCTGTATAAGAACCTACAACACTGACTCGCTTGTACCTCTTATCAGTATCACCATCATTAGGAGTAAACAATTCCCGCGTTAAACCATAATGCATAGGGTCACCACGCAGATATAAAGCAGCCTCATACATGGTATCAACAATGGGTGTCCATGTGCGTCCTTCTAAGTTTTGTACCAAATTATTCAAATGCTGCCTAACAGTAAAACTACTGGTACTGACACCACCGCTTTGTATTTTTACCACTAATTTAGGTGCTTTAGAAGTACTGCCATCATAGGTATAAGCGTCTCGGTCAGTAGAGCTGGAACTACTCTCCAAGATCAAAGATAATGCATTACCAGCCGACCAACCTGAACGATCCACAATTTCTTGAATCACATCAGTAATATCAGGTGATCGATACACTGCATTATCAACCCAATCAACCGGTGTCCACCTTACATTAGAAGTTGTTTTAGTGCGATTACTGATATTAGAACTGCTATTAATAAATGCATTAGAATTATCAATATCATGACCATATATATCAAAGAACATACTACCGCCATCATCATCATAAGACGTCAGTTCTAAATAGGCTTCCAAAATAGTCGCTCCCTGCGAAATCGGGACATTCTCGATGCGAATACCCATTTCTTGGCTGGACTCAATGTCCAAATCACTTGAACTGTTAGTGACCGAACCGCTTGAGCTTTCTTCTGCATCATCTTCAGAAGAGTCAACACGCTGGCTCCAAATTTCGTTGATACAACCCGAAGAACCACTGCTGTATGTCACCACAAGCTCTGCATGTCTTGCCAAAGATTCATCAAGCGCATGAGCCACACGATAGCCTTGCGGTGAAGTCACAGTTGGCTCTATATAAAATGCCATAGAGTTATTACCACACCACCCTGTTCTATTGACAACTTGCTGCACCAAATTGGTCACATCAGGTCCTACCATTGAATTATCTAAAGGCCAATCCGCTTCTGGTTCCCACATCACTTCACTGGTATATTTGGAACGAGCTGAAAGTGAATAAGCACTATTGGTAAAGTCGGCAGCATCATCAGAACTTTCCACACGAACTTTCAATTGCAGTGAATCTGTAGTGTTAACCGCTTCTGCAGAAGTAAAATGGATGTAAGCACTATCAATGGTTGCACCTTGAGGAATACCAATCTGCTGGAAACGCAATCCTACTAAATTTTCTGAAGGGGATGCAGAAACAGAATAAGTGACGTGCAACAAAGTAGCTGTACCCGATAAACCTTGTGTTGAAGAAGAACTTTCTCTTCTTAAAGTTCCCGCTCTTTCACCACTACCCCCGATATGATCAAACATCAAAACTACAGCATCGTTTGGGTCCCAATCCGACCGATTCACAATTTCTTGTAAGACAGATGCTATATTCGGAGAATCATGATGACTTCCATAGGGCCAACTGTCAGAGCTAGAGATCGACCAATCCACATAAGCTGTTGTAGACTGAGTATTCCAACGGTTTGTAATATCATAATTAGCACCTGAAAAAGTAGGAGGATTATCGGCTGCCTGAGCTCTGATTTGTACAGTTGCATCTCCGCCATACGACCCATAAGGTGATACAAATTCTAAATGCGCATCAACAATGGTGGCTCCTTGTGGAATATTCATCCCATAATAACGTAACGCATTAATCTGCGTACTACGAAAATTCATCCATGAACCATCCCACTCCTGACCAGTGGGCTTATACTCTTCACGATCATCATCTTCATGCTGAATAAAACTGGTAATGCTTGTAACACCTGATAAATCGGGTGCAAAACCTAAACGCAAACTATCACTATCCAGAGTGACTTGACCATTTGATTGCTGTTCGATCGCATCATCCGTGCTCGCAAACATATCTGGATTGGTTTGTAAAGAAGTCGTTGACAGTACCTGATCAACATTAGTCACAGGGTACATAACAGAACCACCAGGAGCATTAAAGCGCATCAAGCCCACGTTAACTCCAGAGACATTGGACATAATTTCTGAAAAGGCATCTTTCATCGCCTCCAATCGTGTCTGTCCTGTAGAATTACCGTTGGAATCTCTCGCATCATTATTCATTGAACCTGAATTATCCAGTATGAACAACACATTCGGTAAAGTACCAGCTTGATAGACACCATTACCTAAAAAGATATCCGTATCATCTGCCAGAACAGGCAACGAAGGCAACAAAATCACACAAATGACCATAATTTTTTTAAGCCAAGCGCGGTCTGTTTTCATGAACCTCTACCTCATATTACTGCTGCATAAAAATCGAATAATTCAAACAAGTGGTATCAATATTCTTACCGTGAAAATGCAATTTTTGTCATCTAGGGTGACGAAAATTGCATCGCTCATGGCTGTTTCTTTTCAACTTCAACTAGGTCCTAACCGATAAAAGCCTTGTGTTACAGACACTGAAGTACCTGAGTTGACACTGGCACTGCCTGCTGTTTGCAATAAGATCTTTGCTATTCCACTATCGACTCTGATCGTACTTCCCATACCAAGTACCTCCATAGCTGTCAAACTGACATTGGAAGTAGCATGACTATCTCCTAGATCCACACTATAATTGGTAGGTTGATAACTGCTATTTTTTCTATGCCTGATGGCTTCTCCAACCCAATCGTTCATACCTAAAGAATAGAAACTCGCACTTTCAGCCGATTGCAATGATTTAGCGTTAACAAAAGCATTTGAAGCGATTTGCTCGTTCATAATAGAACTATTTAAACCTGTCACAGACAGTAATGTCATAACCACCAACATCAACAATCCAACACTTAGAACAGCACCTTTTTGTTTTTGTCTTGGGACAGAGCAATTTACATATTTTGACAAGCGCCTCATAACATAATCTCTCTCTTTAGAATCAAAAAAATCATAAAACAACAATCTTATTACGTAGTTGAACTGTAGAAGAAAAAACTTTCCTAAAGTACTTTCCCCCTAAATGACTGATTGTTGTTGAATATCCTATCGTTTCACCTGGCAACTCATAAGTTTCATAATCAATTTCATTTAAACTTTCACTGGTACTAGAAAGTAGCAAACCCAATTGAATTGAAACCACTCTGCGCATATCCAAAGTGGACTCATCAGCAGAAACATAACGAATATTGCCTGTTGAAAGCTCTTCACCATACATAACTTGCAGATATTCAACACCTTCGACAAGCTCTTGTACTGCACCAGACATATCCAATCTAAAAAGCGCATAAACTTTATCACCTGTAGGTGTTTCTCTACCAGCATCTGCGACATAATAAGTTTCCGTACGAAACTCTCTGATGCGGGTTCTATTATCTGATAAATACAGATCACTTAAATCATCACTACTATTGTGAGTATTTTTATGACTAATGGTAAAAGGAGGAGACGTTTCAGGAGAGTTAGACACTCTAAAAATATCACCGACATCACAAGTATGTACCAACAGCACATCATTTTGGTTAAGATTAATTGCCGTATCACTGGTGATAATATCTGAATCCGGAGAAACCATGTCAGAATCTAGCGTTAATTCAGTTGGGCTTGCATACTGCACACTGACAACATCACTACCAGGCCTAGGTGTCGGGTTACCATTAGCTCCGTTTTTCAAAGCTACCATATCCGAATTATAAGCATTTGTACCTGGATCTGGCCCCCATACGCCAGAGCTACTGACTTCGAACCCTCTTAATGAGGTACGGGAAATGTCGGTATAAGGAAAACTGGTCGCTGCCAAATTAATTGCATCAACATGATCCCCTCTGGGTAGCAAGCACCCTAAATAGCCACGGTAACGCAATGATCTAGACAAGGCCTCAACAGCGTAGCGTCCGTTTTCTTGAATTTCCGTAATTGAACTCTCTAATCTCTGTGTTTGCTGAGTACCTGTCATAATTTGCAACATCCCAGCCAGCACAAAAGTACTCAGGGACAACGCAATAACCACCTCTAAAATAGTCATTCCTTCATTTTTACAACAGATCTTATAATGACTATCCATAATTGCTCGTGTTTTCATAGCACTCTCTACTAAAACCTTGAACTACAAGCCCAATAGTGCAATAACAAATTTCTATAAGATTAGGTATAGCTATAGTTTGAGCGTTCGTTTGTGATTCACGTCTAGTTAAGGCCTAATTTCGACCAAAGGACGACCAAGATAGACAGTTGGATACTTTTCAAGACGAAAAAGAAATATAAATATATCTATTTATACCTATAAGTAATATTATACAGTGCAGAGAGCTTGTCTTTCTCTCATTTGCTTTACACTAAATATTGCTTTTAACTTCTAAATTGGTAGAATAGCCACTCACGAAATCAGTCAGCACATACTTACTCCTATAGCGCTATACAGTGTTTCTTCGTCAAGCAAGTGTTGGCAACAGGCGCCAGTGGCGGAATTGGTAGACGCGCTGGATTTAGGTTCCAGTACCGCAAGGTGTGGGGGTTCAAGTCCCTCCTGGCGCACCATTTGAACATTTGGGGTAAAAAAATCTCCTAAGACCTTGAAAGGTAAGGTTAAATCGGGAGTTCGATACCCTGTTTTCGGGTCATAGGTGAGTGGTCCTGAAAAGGTCAGTTTAAGCACCGCTCTTTTGATCTCAAAGTTGCCGGAAGTCTAGAGTTTCAAGGGTTTAGCAAGAAACTGCATCGCAGTTCGATACATCTCGTCAAAGGGATGTAGTTTTTGACCGCAGGTTTCGCGCTTTTCCTCCAAAACAAGCTTTCGCTGCTGCAAATCATCAATCTTTTTCTCAAAAGCCCGGATGACCAATGGTGAATCAGCTTCGACCATACGGTCCAGCATTTGACCGGTCTATTGAACTTCTTGTTGGTTAGAGGTAATGGCTTTACCTTTCGGCGTGATGCCCTTACGCTCAGATTCCAACTGCTTAACCCATCTACGCAGTGCTGATGGCCCTACGCCCACAGCTTCGCAAGCCTCTTTGTAAGTATAATTTTTGTCTAATACTAGACCCGCTGCATCTTCTTTAAATTCACTAGAAAA
>JANQJO010000064.1 GCA_028281605.1 Pseudomonadales bacterium | reverse complement strand
CTAACCTAGGAATGGGTACGAAATAACTTTAACATTTGGAGCGGATGTTTGTCTGAGCGAAGCGAGTTCAGCAGCGGAAAATGTTAAAGTTATTTCGTGCCCATTCCCTAGATTCACGAACCATTAACATATTGAGAAAGCGCTTGCCAAGAGAGCAAAGCCCGCTCGCAAGACAATTGATGATTCTGCGCAGCAGATGCCTGAACAGATAAATACAAAGATTCTATAACACTAACAAAACGATCAATCGATACAATAGCATGAGATTGATTAGAAAACCTATTGAGCAAAAACAACGCATCCTGATTGCTCACATATTCACTGGCACTATTTAAACTCAACTTCAACGCATCGATACCCAAACTTAACATTAATGCCAATAAATCAGCTAAGGGCCAATCCAGTGCCTTTTGCACAAAGGCATACAAACTGATTTTACGATCCAATAAATCACACAAACCTTCAAGGCATTCTAAACGACAAGCATACCAAGATGAGGCCAAATACTGTCTAAGACGTAAAGGGGCTCCACCGACCACTGAAAGCAAAGCCAACTGATGCTTTTGCTCTTGCTCAGTACCAGTAGAAACTTCTCGCCACCACTGCTGCACCTCAACTGTTGTAGGCAGAGTGCACTCTACACTCTGACAACGACTGACGACCGTCGGCAGCAATAAAGATGGGCAATGAGAAACCAACATAAACACAACATCTTCACCTGGCTCCTCTAAAACCTTCAGCAAGGCATTTTGAGCGGCCATGTTCATCGCTTCAGCCCGCTGAATCAGAACCACCCTATAGCCACCCAGCTGTGCCGTTTGCTGAAGAAAAGCAAGCAACATCCGCACTTGATCTACTTTAATCACACCAACTGAAGACTCCGTTGCATCTAATATCACAACATCAGGATGAAAACCTACTTGAAACTGTTTACAAGAAGAGCACTTACCACAAGCCACAAAAGTATTATCCACACCCTGAGCATCATACGAGAATATACGCACCTCGCATAACAAGGCCTGAATAAAACAATGTGCAAACTCAATTATTCCTAAACCTTCTAACCCCCTTAGTAAAACTGCATGAGGTAAACGATTGGATTCAATCTGACCAACTAGTCGCTGCCACTGTCGCTCCAACCAAGGATAAGGGTACATAGCATCTAACCATCTTTAACCAATAAATGACTGATTACTGAACACATCAGCTTAATCTGTTTTCACAGCAACTTTCATAAGCGGTCGGTTTGCTTGCTTAGTAGTATGATATTGCAAGCAGACAAGCCTCACAGTAGCCGAATTTCATTTGGTGGCCTCTAGGGACCTCGAACGGTAACTTGGCTCGGCTATATTTGCTACCCCTAACGACTTCATGCCTCATTAATGGCATTGATCGCATGGTAAAACGGCTTGTGCCTTAAAGGCATATAACACTAAAGTAGCCACGAGGTCTTGCCTGTTCCTATAAATATTAAACGGGAGTGATCAATGAAGCAAATCATAAAATGTTAAAGTTATTTCGTGCACGTTCCGGTGGCCGAAACGATGAATAAGGCCCAGAAAACGGTAAATTAACTATTGACCATAAGCATAAACAGTATACTCATTTATAATTTTGCGAGAAATGCTCAATATTTTATCTGCATAATTAGGATCCGTTGCATAACCTGCGCTCTGTAAATGCCTCATAAAAGCAATTGAGTCATGACTAGCCAAAGCTGTGTGATAACGTGACTGACTTTTAAGCAATTCTACATAATCCTTAAAGCTGTCCCTATAAGAACCATAACTTCTAAAAGCAGCCATCTCCTGATACCCTTGATCATCACCATCCTTATACTCTAGTGTTTTATGTTCAGCGACTCTACCCTCCCAAGAGCTACCTCTCTTGATACCAAATAAATTATGACTGCTACTACCATCCGCATTTTTCATAATATGCTGGCCCCACCCTGTTTCCAACGCTGCTTGTGCAATCAACACTTCAGGGTCAACTTTAAGCTCCAATGCTGCAGATCTCGCATGCGGCAACAAGACTCTTACAAAATCAAGAGGCGATTCAAAACTAATCGGATCACTACTCTTTTCAACACTAGTTTCAACACTAGGCCTTGACTCTACAACCCCTAGTAAGCTTTGTCTATACAAAGACACTGCTGTTGTATTGGGTGTCACATCTGAATTTTTTATATCTAAAGCAGTAGACTTTACTTTAGTCTCAACCGGTATACTCATAGCAGAAGACAGCTGGCGCACCAACATATCCGCCAAGCCTAAACTTCTACCTTGAGACAACTCCATACTGAATTGATTGTCCAACATCTCTTGATAAAACTGAGTCTCTCTACTGCTCAAGTAATTACCATCAGCAAATGCTTCAGAAGCTTTACGCATGCTTTTAAGCATCATATTCAAATAAATACTCTCAAACTCCTTAGCCACACGTTTTAAGTCTTGTATACTTTGCTGCCCCTTATTTTTCATTCCATGCAAACTGTTAAAATCTGCGTAAAAGCGGGCTTTATCGTAGGCAGATTGAGTCACTATATCACTATCAATAGACATACTTTGCAATCCTCTTTTACATTAGAGAGCTGACGACAGGTTTACTTGATTTTTTTATTTTTATTCGATATGGATGTCGATTTAGCCAAAGGTGGCCCAGGATGGGCCATTTTGGCTTAAAAATAAAAAAATCAAGTAAACCTGTCGTCAGCTCTCTTGTATTAAATTACCACAATTTCAGCTTGCAAGGCCCCCGCTTGTTTCAAAGCCTCTAAAATAGCCATTAAATCACCTGGCGCAGCCCCAACTTGATTGACCGCTCTGACGATTTCATTTAATGACACACCTGGCTGAAATAAAAACATACGATTATCACTTTCCGTCACCTCAACATCAGTTTGAGGGACTACAGCAGTCACCCCTTCAGAAAAAGCATCCGGTTGACTGACTCCTAGATTTTCAGAAATAGTCACAATCAAACTGCCGTGACTAACCGCAGCTGGAGAAACTTTGACATTTTGACCAATCACAATCGTACCCGTACGAGAGTTAATAATGACTTTTGCTGCTGCTTCCCCTGGCTGAATTTGCAAATTTTCAAGTACAGATAAAAAAGTCACCCGACTGGAAGCTTCCAACGGAGCACTGACTCGAATAGAAGCCGCATCTTGAGCCTGGGCAGCTTTAGTCCCCAATAAACGATTAATCGCATCACTAACACGCTTAGCTGTAGTAAAATCAGGATTATGTAAATTAAAAACAAAAAAATCCCCCCGAACAAAAGGTGCGCTCAGCTCTTGCTCAACACTGGCTCCATCTGGAATACGCCCAACACTTGGCACATTGACTGTTATACTGGAACCATCACTGCCTTCAGCTCCAAAACCACCCACAACCAAATTACCTTGTGCAATAGCATAAACCTTTCCATCAGCTCCCTTTAAAGGTGTCATTAGTAAACTTCCCCCCCTTAAGCTTTTCGCATTACCAATAGAGGAAACAGTGACATCAATGGTTTGTCCTTTCTTAGCAAAAGCAGGTAATTCCCCATGAATCGAAACTGCGGCCACATTTTTCAACTGTGGCGTGACACCCTCGGGAATAGTAATACCAAACTGCTGCATCATGTTTTTAAAGGTTTGAATCGTAAAAGGAGTCTGACTGGTTTGATCTCCAGTACCATCTAAACCCACGACCAAACCATAACCCACCAATTGATTAGAGCGAATACCCGCAATACTGGCAATATCCTTAATGCGCTCAGCAAACGCACTTGCAACAAGGACAAACATCACATGCAAAATAAGCACACAAATACAACCAAAATATTTTACACACTTCATATTGATTGCCCTAAAATGGCCATAAGGGATGATTAAAGAATCGATACAACCAACCCGCTTGGTTGGCCTCTGCTAACTCCCCTGTACCGCTATAAGCTATCCTAGCATCTGCGATTTTCGTTGATAAAATACTGTTATCAGGCCTAATATCACCAGGACGAACCAAACCAGTAATACGAATAAACTCCTCACCTCGAGACAAAGTTAACCATTTCTCTCCACGCACCACCAACAAACCATTAGGCAGTACTTTTGCGACAGTAACCGTAATATTACCGGATAATGAATTACTCTGATCCGCTTCTGCCTCACCGGTGAACTCTCTCCCAGCATCAGCATCTGTCGTCAAAGATAAATTTGAACTACTTGGAAATAATGCATCAGCTTTTAAAGAAGGCGTTGTACCCAATACCGTGGCTGCTGGAATTTGAGTAGAGCTGTCTTTTTTTAAAGTCGTCGCATTTGATTTAGAAGAAGACGTACTTTCTTGTAATACAATCGTTAAAATATCACCTACTCTGCGAGCTCTTTGATCTTGCCATAAATCAGAAGCATAATTTTCCTGATAAATACTCCCATCGTTTAAAGGAGGAGGCACTAAAACCGTAGGCTGAACCGGTGCATAACGATCATCATTCGGTACAGGTATAGGCATATGAGCACAAGCAAACAGCCCTGCACAAGCTCCTAACACAACACTCATTTTCAATAATCTACACCGCATATTTTTTTTAACCATTAGAGGTTTTGACTGACAAATTGTAACATTTGATCTACAGTAGAAATCACCTTAGAATTCATTTCATAAGCCCTTTGCGTCGAAATCATATTCACCAGCTCTTCAACGACATTGACATTCGAACTTTCTAATGAACCTTGTAACATATTACCCAAACCATTAACACCAGGCGTTGAAGTACTCGCTGCACCGCTGGCCGTGGTTTCTCGAAAAAGATTATCCCCTATCGCTTCAAGCCCAGCTGGGTTGGCAAAATCGGCCAGTTGTACTTGACCTGCTTGGGTGATAGTCCCGGTCGCTGCATCTAATACAGATACTGTTCCATCCGAACCAATCGTAATACTGCCTGTAGTTGCCGGCAAGGTAATGGCAGGCTGTACAACATAACCGCTTGCCGTCACAATCTGACCCGTCGCATCCACTTGAAAAGCACCATCACGACTGTAAGCCAAATTTCCATCGGGCAACAATACTTGAAAAAAACCTCGACCATCAATCGCCATATCTAAAGGCTGTTCAGTCACTTGTATATTACCAATCGTAAAAACCTTTTGAGTTGCAACGGTACGAACCCCTGTCCCCTGTTGTAAACCTGAAGGTAAAGTTGTATCTTGAGAAGATTGGCCGCCAGGCTGTCGCTTAATTTGATATAACAAGTCCTGAAAAATAATACGATCTCGTTTAAAACCAGTCGTCGCCACATTCGCTAAATTATTTGAGATCGTACCCAATTTAGCTTCCTGAGCACCAAGACCTGTTTTACTAATCCAAAGTGATGCGTGCATGATTGACTATACCTCTATTACTACAACTTAAGTAAACTGCATCACACGTGCCGCCGATGCATCCATTTCCTCAGATTTTTCCATCATTTTGACCTGTAATTCGAATTGACGTGCTGCCGACAAAATACTTAATAAAGATTCTACTGCATTAACATTACTACGTTCTAAAGCCCCTTTAACCAATCGAACTGTAAAATCAGGGTCTTCAATCAAGCCATCTTTACGCCTAAACAAACCATCCAAACCTTTTTCTAATTCTTCAAGGGGAGGCTTAACCAGCTTGATTCGATCCAACTCCGTTAATGCCTCTGGCCCCTGTCCCAAAGCTCTAATGGAAACAGTTCCATCAACACCAATTTCTAATTTTTCAAAAGGAGGGACCACCAAAGGACCCGCATTACCCATAACAGTGTGTCCCTCACGAGTAGTGACAAACCCTAAATGGTCAATAAAAAGCTCTCCTGAGCGGGTTAAAGCCTCATTACCCTCAGCATCAACAACAGCAATCCAACCCTCGCCATCAACGGCAATATCAAGATCTTTACCTGTTATCATTAAGGGCCCACTGTCATAGTTAACACCCGGATTTTCAGTCATCGCATACACTCTAGAAGGGTAATGCTCACCAAAAACCGGCATAGAACGCGCCTGCGCAAAATCAGCCTTAAAACCAACAGTATCAACATTAGCCAAATTATGAGAGTGAATATTTTGCGACTGCATACTTTGCATAGCACCACTCATAGCGACGTACAATAGTTTATCCATGCTAACAATCCAGTGCTATTATCTGATGTTAATGATAGATTGAGTAATCGCATCGGCCGTTTGAATGGTACGAGCGTTGGCTTGGAAATTACGCTGAGCTTCAATCAAATTAACCAACTCACCTGAGAGTTCAACATTGGATTCCTCTACCGCACCTGCCTGTATCACACCTAATGAAGCAGAACCAGGATTCCCAATAACTGGGTTTCCAGAATTAAAAGTTTCCACCCAAGCAGTACCACCAACCGATTGCAAACCTTGCTGGTTTCTAAAATTGGACAACGCTATTTGCCCAAGAGTTCTAGACTGTCCATTCGTGTAACGTGCAAAAATAAAACCTTCTGGGCTGATATCAACATCCGTTAAGCGGCCTGTAGTAAAACCATCTTGCGACAAATCATTGACCGAAAATGCACTGCCAAATTGAGTCATACCAGATAAATCAACTTCAAAGTTAGAACTGGTAAAAGGCTCAGTAACAGGGAAAGTAGCTCCTTGCGCCAAAGTAAAGCCTGTTAAAGCACCATTAGCATCACCATTGGCATCGACAGGATTCCAATAAGTAATTCTCACAGGATCAGAAGTACTCGTATCTATTGTCCCATCTTCTCTAAATTCCAAGGTATAAGCTGTTCTAGTCGGCGCTTGATCTAATGGTGGAGCCAACGCTGGATTTGGGTCCCCAACATCCTGCCCATCAATCTGTACATACGTAGTCCACGTATTTGGATTGGATTCTTTGACAAAATACATCGTCATAATATGAGAGTTGCCCAAAGAATCAAAAATATTGATTGAAGTTGCATGATTATAAGTATCTTGATTGGTTGGATCAAAAGAGTTATTTACAAACGGAGATGACAAAATTGGATTAGCAAACAACCCTGTACCAGCTCCTGTGCTAGTCAGTGTGATATTTTCATCCATGGTAATTGAAACTGTACCACCTACTGCAGCAGCAAAACCGTTGCCACCTGTATTATTACCATCCATAGCAATTGCAGCACCATTCGGCCCGGTCACTGACAATGTATCATTGACATTGGCTGTGTTGTTTAAGGTAAAAGACAGGTCTTCACCAAAATTTGAGGTCACTGTTACTGTACCTGCAGTATTATCAAACGTTGCAGAAATACCTCGCAAAGTTGTATTAGTCAAATTATTAATAGCTATTGCAATCGATTGCGGAGTAATTGAACCTGCACCAGAAGAGGTTGCAACGGTGACACCGTTTAAAGTTACAATCATGTTACCAGATACATCACCAATATTTGACATTGTTGCCGTACTGGTTGCCGTCGCTGAAATACCTGGCAAAGCGTTCACAGTACTGGCTGTGGTTTCAGCTGAAGCATTAGCCACTGTTGTCACCACCCGGGTACTGGCATCAGCCAAAGTGAATGTCAACGTTTCAACCGGATATCCATTTGTTGTAGCTGCCTGAGCCACACCCACAGCTCCCCCTAAAGTCTGAGCTGTAGTACCCCGTATAGCAGGCTCTGTTTCACTCGCATCTAAATTCAATAAAGCTTCAACATCAATGGTTTGCCTAGGTGCTAAATTATTAGTGGTGATTTGCAGGTCAGAAATATTACCAGAAATAGCGCCCGATGCATTAGCCTGAAACCCTTGCAAACGTTTGTTTTGAGTATTAACAATATAACCAGATTGATCCAAACCAAAAATACCCGCTCGAGTATACTCAACAGCGCCATCATCACTGACCAGAAAAAAACCATTACCATTAACGGCCATATCCAAAGAGTTATTGGTAAAAGCAATATTACCTTGAGTAAATTGTTGGGAAATAGCAGACAAAGCCACTCCACTACCCGCCGTATTTTGCCCACTGCCTAAAGCAGACAGAGCGTAAATATCAGCAAACTCTGCTCTTGACTGCTTAAAACCTGTAGTACTGGCATTGGCAATATTATTACCAATGACACTTAGATCTGTATCTGCCGCATTAAGCCCTGATACTGCGGTATTAAAAGTCATAAAACTACTCCAACTTTTAGATTTATTTAATACTGGTTACTTCACTTAAAGCAACAGAACCTAAATTTTTAAGATTTAAAGTCACATTACCTTGTGGTTCAACCGTAACACTGTCAACGTTGACACCAATACGTGTTTCTAATTGAACCGACTCATCGTTATTACGTGCATTAGAAACAATATTATAAAATCCTTCTGGCGCCGGTTCACCTGCTTGATTTAAACCATCCCATTTAAATGAAACTAACCCCTGAGTATGTGAACCTAAAGGTATTTCTCGGACTAATTCACCAGACAAAGTATAGATACCCACCTCCAAATCAGTAGTCGAATAAGGCAAGTGAACACTGCCCGTTAAGTTTCTATCTATCCCTAACTCAGCTCTATCTCCAACAATTTCAACTTTTCTACCGACCAATGCACTGGCTTGTAATGCTTGACTTGAACGAAAACCTACAGACAAATCACTCATAGAAGTATTCAAACGTTCAATACCATCTACTGTACTAAACTGTGCTAACTGTGAAAGAAACTCAGCACCATCTTGAGGATCAAGTGGATTTTGGTTTTTAAGTTGTGCCACCAGAAGCTCTAGAAATTGATTTTCATCAGTTTTTTCTTTCTTTTCCTGCTCTTGTGCATTATTAATTGACAGTTGCTCTTGCACAGTCTGATTAATTCGAATATTAGAATGATCAAACATAACTTATTATTCCCTACTGACCTAAGGTTAAAATTCTTTGCATCATTTGTTTAGCGGTATCAATCACATCAGCATTTGTTTGAAAGGATCGAGAGGCAGAAATCATATTAGCCATTTCCTCAACTATATTGACATTAGGATAAGTGACATAACCTTGCTCATCAGCCATAGGATGTTCAGGTTCATATCGTTTCGGTAAAGGTGTATCACTTTCAACGATACCTAACACTTTTACACCTTGGCCGGGATAATGGTCAAAATTAAATGCCAATTTCTCATAGTTTTTATCTAAAACCGCAAAAACTGGGTGCCTGGCTTTGTATGTAGTACCTACACTACTACTGACTGTTTCAGCATTGGCAATATTGCTACTTGTGGTATTCATACGTACAGATTGAGCACTCATACCTGAAGCTGCAATACCGAATATATCAGTCAATGACATTTTACTATTCCCCTTTTATCGCATTCAGCAGGCCTTTAATACGACCATTTAAAAATCTTAAACTGGCATAAAAGCTTAGGGTATTTTCGGCATATTCACCTTTTTCTAACTGAGTATCTACAGTATTGCCATCTAAAGCAGGCTGCAGTGGAACTCTGTATTTTATTTCAGATGAAAAATCCGCATGGATAAAGCCTTTAATGTGATCTTTATTTGTAGTTTTCAAACCTACTTGAAAGTCTGTTTTTTGCTGATTGAGCACTTGCTTAAAATCAATATCACGAGCTTGATAACCAGGTGTATCTGCATTAGCAATATTACTGGCTATCATTTTTGATCGCTGTGAGCGTAACAACAATGCCTGCTCATGTATGCCAAAAATACCATCCATTTATTTAACCCATTTGCTATAAATACATAACTATTTAGCTTAAGAAAAGCAACTTACGCGCCAAATACACTTTTACTTTATTTCAATAGGTTATGTATTATCTGATGTCTTGAAAAGAAATGCTTTTATAAAAAGAGGAAATTAACTGCCTGTACGGAAAAAAATATACATACGTTAGGAACGAGCACGAAATAAATTCCTGTTTATACGCAGGACTATTTTTTGCTATCAAGGCGAGAAAATGGGCGCATAGTTATTCTATGTAACCATTT
>JANQJO010000055.1 GCA_028281605.1 Pseudomonadales bacterium | reverse complement strand
ACTTTTAAACCAGACTTTCGAAGTGTACTCATCGGGCTTTTCCAAAAAATACTTGTACTCTCCATCACACACAACTCTATGTCATTTTTTAACAACCATGACGCAAGCTCTTGGCGGTCACGCTTAAAGGTGCCAAAAGTCTTTGTATCACAGATAATTTCACCATCTTCTTGTTTAATCAGAATAGTGACAACAATAGACATTTTATGGACATCCAAACCTGCACATCTTTTTGCTATAACCTGCATTTTTTGTTACCTTTGAGTCGATGTGTGGATGCAGAGGGAAAAACAGGCCGTAACCTCATACACTCGCGTGTGTGGGTCTGTTTACCGTTCGTTCTACTTTAAAAGTGAAATAATTGGGGGTTCGAGCGACCTGTTCAGAGACAATTTGGAATCGGGGTTTTAACCACCACAAAAAATACGTCTACTGAACCCCTCTGCGTCTGCCATCTTATCACAAGCCTTCATTTTCATTCGCAGGGGTGAAGGAGCTCTTCATGAGTATTTGTGCCTTTTTACAAAACCTGTAAACCCAATGAAATTTTCTTCATCTTACTCAAAGGTAAAAGGTTATGGGAAATATAATATGGTTAAAAAGTTTATATATGTCATTTATGCTCTAAAATAACGTTCATCTTGCCTGTTAACATAGTCGATATAGCTTGGCCTATAACTTGACTTATTTTCGTTAAGCCAGATAAGATGCAATTTAGTGTGATATCTAAATAAATGAATCCACTCATCAGGAATATTATGTCCGTAAAAGTCATAAATAGATTCCATTGTATTATGAACACTCATGGCAAAGAACTGGTATTCTAATAGCTCCTCATTTCTGAAATGTTCTTGATATTCTTTAGTTGAATTTGAGTCACCGAATCTTGGAGAGTCTCTATACATATGTAAAACTTCTAAATACGCATCACTAAGATAACTATACCTATCTAGCTCATGCTTCTTTTTGTTCCAATACCATACAATTAAGATACCACCAATAATCGTGAAACTTATTTTTAGAATTTCAAGCATGTAATTCATATTTTTTCCTTGTAGAATGTAAGAGCTCAAATTAAAGAAAGTAGTTGAAGAGACGTCCTCTTTATCCACAATTAAACAAACAAAATTTAAGCTTTACTTATATCCAATATTACATGAATGCCGTAATCTAGATCACTCTGTGCAATTACAATTAAGTGACCTAGACGTCCGCTGGCTACCTTGCAGACATTCTATTGATCTCAGAAAACTCGTCTTTAGTATACGGTCCGTAATGATACTGTCATTAGTGGCAGAGACCAAGGGTTTGGGGGTGTTTTTGGGTTTTTGATTCTGGAGTGCCATCCCGCAGGCGGGATGAAGGTTTCAGTGCGCATCGCGGTCGATGCCCCCGTTTTGCGAAGAACCTGTCAGTTTAGCTTATATCAAATAGCGCAATTTTCCAATGCATGGCAAGATGCGGGCTTAAAAGTTATGGGGCATATTGTTTGGACGAAGAATTATGCCTCCAGAGCACGCCATACGCGGTATTGCCATGAATCGGCTTATCTTCTGACAAAAGGCTATCCGCAATTACCGGAAAACCCCATGACAGACGTGCAAAGCTGACGCTATTCCGGCAATAAAATTCATCCCACGCAAAAAGATGTGAGTGTTATCGAACCATTAATCCAAAGCTATTCCAAGCCCGGTAGAGCAACAAATTTTTTATTTTTTAAGAATTTGTTAATGCGTTTTTTATAAAGTTGGATGCACAGCCAATAAAGGGTGGCCGGGACAATGGGGCGCAATGTATGGTCATAGAAGAAACATATGATTACAGGAATATTCAATGGCTTTGTCCAGAGCCGTATTGGAAAACCCGACATATTTTTCAATGGTTTTACAGTGGTGAACAAAGAGTTTTTCATGATCTGTCAAAGACGTATCATGTTTTGCCGCCCGTAATATCTGCGCTCCCAATTGCGTACGCAAGTCCGGTTTCACGATTTCTGCCAGCACCGGAGAGACGCCGCAAAATACAAAAATCACCATATATTTCAGTGCCTTAAGGCACGCCAAAAAGGAAGGATTTTGTCACAATTCCATAAGATCGATTTTTTCTATGAAACAGGCTGCCTATGACGCAGTGTCCAATTCCGTCTGAAGCAAAACAAGATGACCGAACCTGCCATAGAGCGGTTTTTAAAGGCGTCAGGAATAGATATTTCAGCAGCCACCATTTCAAGAATGATTATGGATGAAAGCTCTGCTTTTCATCAAGAGAAAGCGGCTATTGTCAATGCTGGCTTGCAGACTACGGATTACCAGCACATAGATGATACAGGTGCTAAGGTGAATGGTAAGAATGCTTATACTCATGTATTGTGTAGCCCTTATTATACAGCTTATTTTACCCGGCCATATAAAGATCGTTTGACTATTTTAGCTGAATTAGGCGCACGTACTCAAGCGCGTAAGCGCGATATCAGCCTGCAAAACAAAAACAGCAAAGGTGTCGAGGCAAAAGACAGTGGGATGACGGTAGTACAAACTGCAAAAAAACTGGGAGTCAATTCACTTGATTATATTCAAGACAGAGTAAGTGAGGTATTTAAGATGCCTTCACTAGCTTCAATAACAATTTTTACTGGATACCTAAAGCTGTATTTTCAGGTTGTATATGTCCAGAAAAAGTATTACTTAGGTTGAAGTTTTTTGATCAGTAAATCGTTCACCTGCTGAGGGTTGGCTTTGCCTTGTGAGTTTTTCATGATGGCGCCTACAAAAAAACCAATCAGTTTTTTCTGTTTTTTAGCATCGGCTTGTTGGTATTGTTCAACTTGTTTGGAGTTTTGTGAGAGGATAGTATCTACTAGCTTTTCAATAGTAGAACTGTCAGTCATTTGTTTGAGACCTTCTCGCTTAATAATATTATCCGGATCTTCGTTTTGTTGCCACAACCGTTCAAAAACTTGTTTGGCAATTTTGCTGGAAATGGTTTGATCTTGAATGCGGGTGATGAGTTTGCCGAAATTGCGAGAATCAATTGGACATTGTTTAATGCTCAAGCTTTGTTTGTTTAGAGTCCCGATCAGTTCGGTTGTGACCCAATTACAGCACAGTTTTGTATTATCCTTGTTGGTATTGTCAGTATGGGCTACTACTTCTTCAAAGTAGTTGGCTAATTCTTTGGAATCTGTCAAAATTGCGGCATCGTAGACCGATAGATGATATTGCTCTACAAAGCGATCGAATTTTGCTTTTGGTAATTCTGGCAGGGATTGACGTATGTCGTCTATGAAATCTTGACGAATTACCACCGGTAATAAATCTGGGTCTGGAAAGTAGCGGTAATCATTGGCTTCTTCTTTGCTGCGCATTGGGCGAGTTTCGTTTTTTTCGGTATCGAACAGTCGAGTTTCTTGTTGGATGGTTTTGCCTTGTTTTAGTAAATTAATTTGTCGTTCGGTTTCGTATTCTATGGCCTTTTCTACGAATCGAAAAGAGTTGACGTTTTTAATTTCAGTTCGAGTGCCAAGCTCAAAGTTGCCTTTGGGTTTGACTGATAGGTTGATATCGCAACGCATAGAGCCTTCTGCCATATTGCCGTTACTGATGTTAAGATAGGTGACAATAGCGTGTAAGGCTTTTAAGTAAGCGATGGCTTCGGCTGCATTGGCAAGCTCTGGTTCTGAGACAATTTCGAGTAAGGGCATGCCGGCACGGTTTAGGTCGATGCCTGTTTGCTTGTTTAAATGACCATGCAAGGATTTACCGGCGTCTTCTTCCAGGTGGGCACGAGTCAGGTGAATGGTTTTAGTGCCGTGTTCAGTGGTAATGTCTAATGTACCGCCGCTGACGATGGGGTGTTCATATTGGCTGATTTGGTAACCTTTTGGTAGGTCAGGATAAAAGTAATTTTTACGGGCGAAGATGGACTGTTGTGCAATATTGGCATTGATTGCCAGGCCAAATAGGATGGCCATACGTACGACTTCTTCGTTTAAAACGGGTAGCACACCTGGTAAACCTAGATCAATAGCACAGGCTTGTGTGTTGGGGGCAGCACCGAATTGCGTTGAAGCGCCTGAAAAGATTTTAGAGTTTGTCGCCAGTTGTACGTGTACTTCCAGTCCAATGACGGTTTCCCACGGGGCGTGTGTGCTGTGCATGAGTCTGCTGTACTCCAGAATGTTACTGATGATAGGGGTAAATGTGTTTTTCAGGTTGTATTTTAAAACGTTTGTAGCTCCACAGGTACTGAGTAATCGCTTCACGTATGCAGTGCTCGATGGAACGGTTGAGCCCTAAGCTAGCTTGATCGGTGTCCGTATTGTACAGTGCAGTGTCGCAGTTGCGAATGCAAATTTCAAATCCTTGATGTTCGGTTAAGCGTTTGGCAAAAATGCACAAACATTGGGCATTGGTTTTGGCCAGCAGTTTAGGGATTAAGGGAGACGTGTAAGCGGGTTTTTGAAAAAAATCAGTAAATTGTCCGTTACCCATCGGAGGGCATTGATCCGGTAGAATGACGCAAACACCTCCTTGTTTTAAGGTTTTCAGCAGTTGTTTGACTCCGGTTTGGTTGGTGGGTACCATCTGGGTTTCGCCTAGGCTGCGTGACTGTTTCACTTGACTTTCTACTTTGGATAAGCGAAAAGGTTTATATAGAGCGGTCAAAGGGGTTTTTTGCATTAAGTAATGGTTGGTGATTTCCCAATTCCCTAGGTGCGGTAAGATTAAAATTAAGCCACGTTTGTCTGTTAAGGCTTGTTGCAGCAGGTCTTCACCGGAAGTGTTACGGATGAGGTGTTCTCTGGCATAGTGAGGCCGCATCCAGATTAAACTCATTTCCAAGATCAGCTTGGTGTTTTCAATCAGAGCTTCTCGCGTAAGCTGCTTAAGATCACTTTGCTTTAAATGTTTAAAACACAGGGTGAGGTTGGTTAAAATCACTTTGCGTAAAGGTGAGTGACAGTGATATAAGAGCAGTCCTATGAGATGGCCTAAGCCGTGCAGAACGGATAAGGGCAGTTTACTCAGTAGGGTAAGGCTTAAGGTTGCTATTTGGTCTTTGAGATGAGTCACTGTGGTGTGCCGCTGTGAAATCGGAATTGAGGGTCGGGAGTTAGAATCAACTCGGCTTCCAAATTGCGAAAAAATTGGATACGGCTGTCGATGGGTTCTTTGGTGTAGCTTTTGGCAAGCGCTAAGTAGTCTTCGAAGTGGCGCTGTTCTGATTTCAGCAAGTATTGGTAAAATTTGCCCAGTTCGGTATCGACGTAAGGTATCAGCTGGTAAAAACGTTCGCAAGATCTGGCTTCAATAAAGGCCCCAATAATCAGAGTGTCTACTAAGCGATGAGGTTCTTCTGGGCGAATGGCTTGATGGAGTTTGCCAGCGTAGCGTGAGGCAGTTAAAGCCGTGTAAGTCATATGCCGTTGTTCCATGATGTGTAGGACTTGTTCAAAATGTAGCAGTTCTTCGCGTGCTAGTTGTGACAGTTTATGCAGTAGTTCTGATCGATCAATATAACGATAGAGTAAATTTAAGGCAGTACTGGCGGCCTTCTTTTCACAGTTGGCGTGATCGATTAGTAGAATTGTGTGTTCTGTAGTGGCCTGTTCTAACCATGCTTCAGGGGTTCTCACGCCTAGCAGTGTCATGAGTGTGGGAGTGGGGTCTACTATGTTTGGTTTTGTTGTCAATAAGTTTGTATTCATGCTGTGTTTGAAAAAGTCAAGCTGCTTTCATTTAAGGTCTTTTATTATGCACAATTGTACACGTAAGTAAAATAGGTAACTCCAAATAAATAATCTACCCATTGTTCACTTCTGAATTCGATTTTCTGAAACATGCAACCGTTCATAACGGGTAGATTATTTTACCGTGCAAATGCAATTTTCATCACCTGGGGTGACGAAAATTACATCGCTCATGGCTGTTTCTTAGCCTTGCCTTACCAACAGACCCTAATTAACTTTATCCGATTATTATGGCATAAGTGAGGGTTTCTTGGTTTTCTGCTTTTGCTGTTATTTGTCGAATTCCATCGAAATCTGAATTTTGTTTTATATAGCTCCATGGGTCATTGGGGTTTGTACGGAAGGCGATTTTGTAATGTTCATGATTATCATCCTGCACTAGGACACATATTCTGTTGTCGTGAGTTTTTTTAAGTAACTGATCGCTGGATGTCGCTCCGTGCCCCTTAAGTTCGTTTAATCGTTGCACTTGGCGATCATCTGTAGGTAAGGCGTTTTTAGCGATATACAAATCTACATTTTTTTTACCTTTTAAAGAGCGGAACGTATGAATTTTTTCGTAACCCTGTTTCTCCATACTTTTTTCCCCTTCGGGCACAGTGAGTAATTTAGTGTGTTGCTTGCCTTGTTCGGGTTTAGGGCTATTATCTGGATTCTTCTGGTCGTTAGAAGGAACATGATCTTCAGCTTTTGGAAGTAAGTGTGTAAAGATATCGCTAATAATTTTTATGGCTTTGTCTTTTGGTGTGGCAGAGAGAGAGGTGCTGGGTTCACTTGTGTATTTGAAATACTCTTTCAATGTGTTTTGATGTTCAATAATAAATTTGAATAATGCTTCTGAGTCGATTTGATTACTTTGAGCTGCTTTTAGCAGAGCTTTTTGTGTAATTTTTTCTATTGTTTTCCCCATTGATGACCGTTCAATTATTTGGCTTGTTGCGTTGCTTATGGCACTGCCTAATGCGGTAACGGTAGCTTTATGTTGGTGGTTTGCTTTTTCAGTGACATCAGAAAAAGAAGTAAGGGCTGATGAAAATAAAAAATGCAGAAGGTTAAAAGCTGTGATAATGCCTGTTGATATAATTAAATCAGATAAAAAATTTTTATCACTAACGATAGAGAGCAACATTGTTATCAGTCCTCTATTATTATAATCATATGAGGTTATAACGGCAGTACTTGAAGATATCGACTCTGTTGGCATATTATTGTGATCGTGTAGAATATAGTCGGTGCCTGTTTGTAAAAGCTTATGATCTGCGTCGTTCATACCCTGTATAATATCTTTAAACAATTGTGTACATAGGAACTTGATGGACTTGACTGTTTCTCCAACTGTTCTGCTAATTTTACTGTATTGCTGGTCACTCAGGTAGGGCTTGGCCCGGGAATTCTGGATACTTATCTGTGTAGGAAATGAATATTTCTGATGGCCTGGGACATCTTCAGGGCGTAGTTCATACCTTGTGCATGAACTACTATCTACGTATTTATCCTCTATTCCCTCCTTGCAATATACGTCTTGTTTGTCAGAGGGAATTATGAAAAGAATAAGTGAGAAAACATTAGAGGAAAGCATCCATAAAATTTTTTTCGGAGCTTCTAATTTCAACATATTGTCATAAGCTGCAATCAGAGACTCTTGGCAATAGCCTATTGCTCCTCCTACTAATACACTATTTAGGCTTTTTAGATTAGCCACTGATTCTCTAAGAGTACAGCTCGTCATCCAGCTTAGCTTTGGCGGGGGACATGTGGCCAAAAAATCCCCAGTAAATTTGTTAACTTTGTTAAGAAACTCAGTGTAAGAGGAAGGTGGATTGGAATTTCTAACTTGTACATCAAGTGTCATAGCATTACTCCTTGCTTATTTCAACAGGTCAGTATGTGTTTTTAGTTAGAGTTGCAGGAGGGAACTTCGGTTTTGTGTTTCACTGAGTATCTCTGCTATTGTGAGCAATTTGGGCTCGATAGTTATTTTATATAAATATATTACAGTTTCAAGTGTAATGAAGGTGTATAAGTTTTAGTGTTGGCCTAAGAACGTGTTTCAAAAATCAAAGTTTAAATAGGAAGTTATTTCGTGCTCGTTCCTAAGTATCTCCAGCGTGTACCTGTGGCGGTGTCTTCTAATTCAATACCTTGTGATAGTAGTTCATTGCGAATAGTATCAGCTTTTTGGTAGTTTTTGTTTTGTCGTGCTTGTAGGCGTTCTTGTATTTTGGTTTCAATCCAGCTTGTATCTATGGTATTGCTTGCATCATTATAACTTTGAAAGTAGTGTTCTGGGTTTTGTGCTAACAGTCCAAGCCAATTGCCGCAGTGTTTTAACACAGTGGCATACAGGGGTTTTTCTTTGTCTGAAGCCGTGCACAATTGATGAGCTAACTGATGCAGATGAGTTAGTGTTTGAGGAGTGTTGAGGTCTTCCAATATCGGTGCAACGGTTGCTTGGGTTAGCGTGTGCACTTGTGTGGGATTGGGTGTTTGTGCTTGTACTTTCTGCTCAGCATCTCGTAATGTTTGGTAGAGTCGATCCAGGTTGTTTTTGGCTTGTGTGAGTTGTTCATCATTCCAGTTTAAGGGAGAGCGATAGTGACTGGATAAGAGTGCATAACGAATGACTTCGCCTTTATGTTGTTCTAATAATTGGCGTACCGTCACGAAATTACCCAGTGATTTCGACATTTTCTCTTCGTTGAGAGTGATGTAGCCATTGTGTAGCCAATAACGGACAAAGGGTTTGTTTGTGCAGCAGCACTCGCTTTGGGCGATTTCATTTTCGTGGTGGGGGAAAATTAAGTCTTGACCACCACCGTGTAGATCAATTGTTTCTCCTAGGTGTTTTTTGATCATTGCGCTGCATTCGATGTGCCAACCGGGTCGTCCACGTCCCCAAGGACTGTCCCATCCAGGTTGTTCCTTTGAACTGGGTTTCCATAAAACAAAGTCGGCCGGGTGGCGTTTGTAATCGGCAACTTCAACCCGGACACCGGCTTGTAATTCTGCTAATGTTCTGTTTGAAAGTTGTCCGTAGCGATCGTAGGAAGTGACGTCGAATAATACATGATTGCAGTCGGTGGTGTAAGCGTGCCCGTTGCTGAGTAACTGCTCTATCATGGCAATGATTTCGGGTATGTGGTCGGTTGCCAAGGGTTCTACTGTGGGGGCTAAGATGTTTAGGGCTTGCATGTCTGCTCGGTAAGCTTGAGTGTAGCGCTGGGTAATTTGGTCAATACTGGTTTTTTCAGTTGTTGCAGCTGCTAAAATTTTATCGTCTATGTCAGTGATATTACGCACATAGACTACTTTGGGGTATAAATTTTTGAGTGTTCGAAACAGTACATCAAAGATGACAGCCGGTCGAGCGTTGCCGATGTGAATGAAGTTATAAACCGTAGGACCACAGACATAAAAAGTGACTTTATCAGCCAGCTGAGGTTTAAATACTTCCAGAGTTTGATTGAGTGTGTTGTACAGTTTTAAAGTCATGTTTTGGAAAAATTAAGTCGTCGTGGTGTTGTTTGTTAAAGTGATGTGGTTTGTATCAACGTGCCAATAGAAGCAGCTGGAGCGTCCGGTGTGGCAGGCGGGTCCTTTTTGTTTGACTTGCAATAAAATGGTATCACCATCGCAATCGAAGCGTAATTGAATCAGCTCTTGAGTGCAACCGGAGGTTTCTCCCTTACGCCACAAGGTTTGGCGTGAACGAGACCAGTAGCAGACTTGTTTGCTACTGAGTGTTTCCAGGAGTGCGGCTTTGTTCATCCATGCCATCATTAAGATTTCTCCAGTAGAGTGCTCTTGTGCGATAGCAGGAATCAAGCCTTGTTGATCAAAGGTCAGTTGATCAATGGCTTCTTGCAAAGGTTTTTGGGTGCTTATTGGGGCATTTTCCAGAGATTTATACCAGTTTTTCATGAGCTTGTGATTGCATCGGGTAGTTCAAAAGTCTGATTATACTATAGCAATGGATTTTTGTTCAGCTTTGTTAAGATTGGTTAATTTTTAATCACATGTAGGGGGTAGGGCGATGCAGTACCTTTTTGTCACAAGGTTTATTTGATAATTGAGGCTTTTACAAATATGAGCGATGTTGTTTCGTTGTTGTTTTGAGTCGTGATCTAGAGTCAATAGTATTATTGGACGATGTTGTTCTATGGTGTGTTGTAGATTTTGTATCATGTTGGGTCGGCGGGTTTTTAGGTTGAGTGCTATCACACTGATTTTTTTTTCTGGGAATGGATAAGTTTCTGCAGGTAAAGTATTTTCCAATGTGATATGGTTTTTGATTTCTATTGCATAGGCACAGTGATTGGTTTGAAAGGTTTTGCACAGTTTTGAACAGGGTTCGAAAGCAATGATATCGGTTTTTACATTTTGCTGCGTTAAGCGTATCCCGAGCAAGATGGATAGCAATCCAGCGTGAGCACCGATATCAATCATCAGGTCATCACCCGTGCAGTGTTGTATGATGAGTTGTGTCAGTGTTTCCATGTGGCGTTGGTAATAATAGGTGCGCCACGTTTTGATTTGTTGCCATAAGCCCTTCGGAAAATCGTATTGGAAAGGGTAAGTTTTACCGAGAAAGCGTAGCTCCAGTATATTGGATTTACGTTGTTTGGGATAATAAAAATTATAGTGTAATACTGAGGGTAGTATTTGCAGTCGTTGTATTTGTCTTATGCTCATATTGGCTAGTACATTTTTAAAAATCGATAGATAAGTGTATTGGCCTTGTCGATTAGCGTATTTGCGTGCACTGGTTGTGATCGTGTCATTGATTCTTTTTGATTGTTTTAGACGTTCTTGCTTGTTTTTGTGTAAGGTATAAATTAAGTGGAAGTCTTCGCACAGCAATACATTGTCGAACTGGCCTATGGTTTGGAAATACTGACGACGAAAGCAGAGGGCTTGATCACCGCGTGCAACCTGGTAACGTTTGACCATGGCTTCCACAAAACTTAACCCTGGGTGTGAGGCGTTAAATTGCAAAGTGAAATAGCACCACTGGATGGAGGTGATCTTAAAATTGTTAATGATTTGTTGGTCCCAAGCTTTGGGTAGTATTGTATCGGCATGACAAAACAGCACAAATTGCCCGATGCAATGATGGAACCCATGCTTCATTTGCAATGCACGTCCTAACAGTGGGCAAGTATAGATATGGAGTGTTATGTCGGGGTGTTGGGATTTGAAGTTCTGTATCTGTTCGATTGTGTTATCTTGACTGTTAGCATCGACAATAATAATTTCTATACGTTGTGTATTGTGGCTATGATTGATGGTGGTTTGTAAGAGATGATAGATGTTATCGGCTTCGTTGAGCACAGGTATAATCACTGAAATATCAATAGTGTGTTGTTTTTGGGTTGGCTCAAAGGGTAGAGGGTAACGTTCGCACATAGAAATTGGACTTTATTCAATCGAATATTGAGACGGTAGTTCTAAGAATAACTTTTTGTTGACTTGCTTTATGGGAAGGTGTTTAATGGTAAATCATTGTATAGTATTTTAATGAAAATAGTAAAGTGAATTAATAAGTCTTAATCTCTCTAATATAAAAATAATCATGAGAGGAGAATATGTGATGTCTCGTGCTGCTCTTTTAATGGGGGCCCCTGCTTCATCCCTAGAAAGGCCTGCTACTATTTTGACACCTGCTCCAGCTTTGGGAAGGCTACACGGTGCTGAAGTTGGTGTTCCTCATCCAATGGGGCGTATCTCTCCAGATGATTTGGTACAGAGTTTTAGCGCAGTTATTTGTGATACTCTTGGTTATGTTGGTAGAAGTTTGTCCTTTGTATTTGACGGTGGATCACATCCGTTAGATGCATCTAGTGAGTCTGATGAGCCATCTGATTGTGATAACGAAAGTGTTTTGTTACGGTCATCTGATTGTGAAGAAACAGAGTCAAGTGACGACTCAGATGATTTAACAGTATGCAAGCCTACATTTAATATCGAAAAAGGTACGAATGTTACTGTTACAAAAGAAGGTTGTCTTGGGGAAAATTCAAGAGTAGGAGATAATGCCTATATTGAGGCACACACTGGGCCTAATTGTGTTGTAGGGACAGGTGTTAGAATCAGAGAGCCTGTTGAAGCTAATACAGTGGTGTTACCTGATACAGACGTAGATCAATCAGTTTTGCCTGGGGCTAATCGTATTGTTTATAGGGATAGAAATGGTGTACTTCAATCAGAGCGTCCGATAGCATCAGATGAAGTAAGAAGAGTCTATGATCGTGGTGACAGGAGTTTTGATGTTAGTGCGATGGAGTTTTTGGTTGGTAAGGATTTTCAGGTGAGAGGTAACTCTACTGAGTGTACGAATTTTTTTGGTAAAAGAGTGGACATAGATGGAAAGGAAATGGCATCGTGTAAGAAAAATCAAGGTCTTCTGGTTGGGCGTCGTCTTTTAGGTGAAGTATCTTATCCTTCTTTTAATGTTAGTGCGCGCACATTGTGGTGTGTACTTTTTTCTGGCTTGCTGTTTTGTGCGACTCAGCTTGATCCTTTAAAAGAAGGATAAAATGTCTTTTTTGATGTGGTTTTTTGTTGTTGAATGAAACATTTTCTAAAGTTGGCTAATTTATTTACCGTGAAAATTGCATCGCTCATGGCTGTTTCCTTTTAGAAAACAATTTTTGCACATCTTCGATAATTAAATACCAGCAAGGAATCAAGGCTAAAATAATGACTGTAGCGAATAAAATACCAAAGGAAATAGAAATGGCCATGGGAATCAAAAATCTAGCTTGTACGGAAGTCTCGAACAACATTGGCATTAAGCCAATGCACGTGGTCAATGAAGTCAGCAAAATAGGTCTTAATCTGCGCATGGAAGCGGTAATAGCTGCTTGTATGGGGTTCGATTGATGTTCGGTGCGTAAACGGTTTAAAGTAACAATCAAGACTAAAGAATCGTTAATGACAATACCTGTTAAACCAATGATGCCAATTAAACTAATAATGCTGATTTCATAGCCTAACAGTAGATGTCCGGCAAAAGCCCCTATAATACCAAAGGGAATACTGAGCATGACCACCAAAGGTTGCGTGTAACTCTTAAAAGGGATCGCCAATAGGCCGTAAATAAATAAAAGTGCAATCAAAAAAGCGTATTTTAGAAATTCCAACGAGTCTCTACGTGCACGTTCGTCGCCTTCCATAGAGTAGCGTAATCCTGGATAAAGATTTATAAATTCGGGCATCATGTTTTGTTTGATTTCTGTGATGATCCGATTCAAATTTGCTTGTTGTGGATTGATATCAGCTGTTACCGCTAAAATACGTTTTCCTTGGGTACGCTCAATTTCTGTATAGGCGCGAGTGTCATTGAAATAAGCCAGTTGTTTGATGGGGACATGACCACCTTGAGGGATTTTTATAGTCAATTGGTCCAATGTTTCTAATGATTCTCGTTCGGTTTTACTTAGACGCACCATGACTTTCATTTCGTTCTCGCCTCGTTGTTGCCTCAGTGCTTCGATGCCAAAGAAGAAACCTCGCATTTGTTTTGACAGCTCGGCGCTGGTTAGGCCCAGTGCGCTGCCTTGAGGACTTAAATTGAGATTGTACTGGCGTTTACCCAATTCAATACCATCGTTGATGTCGATGACTCCTTGATAAGAGCTGAGCTTATCAGCTACTTGCTGGGCAATTTTGTACAATAAGGTTTGATTTGGATGATTCAGCTCAATTTGAATGGCCGAACCTCCTCCACCGACGCCCGTTTGACCACTGAAGGTGAGTGATTCCAAACCCGCAAGTTTGGGGGTGTTGTTGCGCCAAAGTTGTGAAAACTGCATGCCGCCGATTTCTCTTTGCTCTATAGAAACTAGAGAAGCGATTACGGTCACCACATGACTGCCTCGACCGTTTTCGCCAATAGCCGCATAAAGCCCTTTGAGAATATTGGGTTCACCACTTTCAGTAACTGTATGGTAGGCACTGTCGATCAAGGTTTGCATGATTTTTCGGGATTCTTCTATAGGTACACCATAAGGTAAGGTTGCATTGGCGTTAATGGTGTCGCGATCGACTCTGGGTAAAAAGCTAAAAGCCAATAAACCACTTTTGAGTAATCCAATGCTGATGATTAAAATACCTATACAAATTGAAATGGTCAGGTAGCGATTGTCAATGACTTTGGTGATAATTGTGCGAAACTGATTATGTGTGAAGATCTCCAACCAACGACCGAATTTTTTTTGCGGCTTATTTAAGATATCCCAAAATATTTGCCAGTGAGATGAACCTTCTTTTTGATTCAGATGGGCAGGCAAAATAAAAAGACATTCGATCAATGAAACGGCTAAAACCGACATCACTACCGCAGGGATTTGCCTGAAGATGTCTCCCATGGTGCCAGGGACAAATAATAAGGGCATAAAGGCGATAATATTGGTCAATACAGCAAAGGTGACGGGCATTAGCATTTCTTTTGCGCCAAAAACAGCGGCTTCAAGGCGCGATAAACCTTGTTGGCGTTTTTCGTAAATGGATTCTCCCACGATCACGGCATCGTCTACAACAATACCCAGAGTGATGATGAAGGCGAATAAAGAGACTAAGTTCAGTGTGGCGCCCGTAAATTGAAAAAAAACAAAAGAACCTAAAATTGAAATGGGTAAGCCCAGCATGACCCAAAAGGCTAGTTTCGCGTTTAGAAATAGGCCTAAAATGATCAAAACTAAGACTAAACCCATCAAGGCATTTTTCATTAATAGTTGAATACGACCTCGATAGACTTCTGATCTGTCTTGGAAGATAGCCAATTTTAGGGTGTCAGTATTGTTATAAGTGTGTTGCTCGATGTATTGTTTGGCAATTTTGGCAACTGAGACAGGGGACTCTTTGCCGACGCTGTATACATTGATTTTAACGGCGGGTAAGCCGTTAAAATAAACTTCTTGATCGTTATCGGTAAAGCTGTCTGTAATGGATGCAATATCTCCCAAGGTGACTGTACCACCTTGTGGATTACTGAGAATAGGGATGTTTGCAAATGTTGGACCGCTCAAGCGCCTTTCATCGATGCGAATGAGAACTTCTCCGGCTGTGGTTTTAAGGCCACCGGCTGGAATCTCTTGTGCGGTTAGGCTGATTTGTCTGGCAATATCCTCTAAGGTTAGGTTTAAATCGCGTAGTTGTTGTTGAGAAACTTCCACCGCAACTTCCAATGGGCGTGCTGCAGCCAGCTCGGCTAAAGTAATGCCTTTTTGACTGATTAAGTCGTTTTTTACTTGTTCGGCATAAGTTTGCAATAATTCTGGCGATTGGTTGCCATAGACCATGATTGAAACAGCAATGCGTTTAGAGATTTGCAGTGTGACTGTAGGCTTTTCTGCGTTTTCTGGGAAAGTTGTAATACGGTCGATTTCGTTTTTAATGTCTTGTAACACTTTTCCTGTATCGAAAAAATCAAATAACTCTGCAACGACAGTGCCTGATCCCTCGCGAGCAGTACTGGTGATTCTTTTGATACCGTCTACGCCTCTGACACGAGACTCAATGCTCAGGAGGATACCGTTTTCAATTTCTTCTGGACCTGCCCCTGGATAAGCAACATTAATTGCAATACGGTCGTAGGAGATTTCAGGAAACACTTCTTGTTTGATGTTTTTTACGCAAAGGTACCCTCCTACTAAAAATATTAACATTAATAAATTGGCTGCTACGTGATTGTGTGCCATCCAGGCAATCATTGATTTTGGAGTAGCAGTGTCTTTGATATTATTCATTGACTGTGATGCTCTGTTTTGACAGGCATCCCTACATAGGGGCTGGAGATCATACTGGTGATAATCTCCAGTGATGTCTCGCTTGTTGCCACAATAGGTTTGATTAAAGCAAATTGCTTGTCATAGGAAATGACGTCAACGGACAATATTTCTAAGCGTTTGGCTTGGTTGCGAACCCAAATTTGGTTATTCTCTCGTAAGGCTTTTATCGGCAGGCGGTAGACGGCTTCAGTATTTTGTATGGTAATGTGTGCAGTGACCAGCTGACCTAAAAGTAGAGAAGTGTTTTGGGCTGTTTCTACTTCTAATAGCAGTTGTGCCATTTTGGTGGTAGTGTCCAGCTCTGGTAGTAGATTGATTATGTGAGCAGGTCGTTGATTTAAGCGGGCGCTTGCTTGTGATAAGCTCGCTCCAGTGGGTTGTAACCAGTGAACTTGTTGTTGTGGTAGTAGCACTTTTACTTGCAGTTGATCCATGCAAGCAAAGTTGATGACTGTTGTGCCGGCACTGATAAATTGACCTACCGCAATAGACTCGGATAATATTTTGCCACTGCACGGAGCAAGGATCTGAGTGTGCTTTAGATCCAGTTCTGCCAATTGCTGGCTGCTTTGGGAGGCTTTTAAGGCAGATTGTTTTTCTGCAACGTGAGCACGTCTTAGCGCCAGTTCTTTAGCCACGCCTTTGGGCCTCGATGCTTTGTTGAGTAAGCCCCATTCGCGTTCTGCTACTTTTTGTCGACCTTGTTCTTCGGCCAACTCAAAGGCTGATCGGGCTACTTTGGCTTTTTCTAATTCTAAGGCCAATTGGTATGGTTCTGGGTCTATTTTAAATAGTAGGGCTCCTTGCGTAAAGGTATGGCCTGTTTCTAAGTTAGGTGCTTGAGTCAACACAGTGCCGCTGACTTGAGCAATAATGGCGATTTGTTCTTTCGCTTGTACTGTTCCAAATCCTTGCAGTTGAATAGGGTGTTTAGCTGGATTCACCGCCAGTATATTCACCAATATACTGGGCTCGCTTTGATTTTTCTGCGTAGGAGGCCGAGTTTTTTTGCCGAGTGAGAACGCAATAAAAATGGCGAGTGCAATAATGCTCAGTGGCGTTAGAATGCTTCTTATGAACTTCAAGTTAGCTTCTTTTAAGCCATCTGAGCCGGTTGATTTTGTGAAAATTCACGGTACATTGATTTCATGATATGAGCAATGCCGGGTTGTCCGTTGCGTTTTGCCAGAGTGATCGGCGTGCTGCCAGAATGGTTTTCTAAATAGGGATTGCCACCTGCTTTGAGCAGTGCTGTAATCAGGCGAACGTTCAATTTCATGGCAGCTATGTGTAAGGGTGCTGAGCCTTTTTTATTTTTTGTGTTGGGGTCTGCTTTTTGTGACAACAGATACTCTATTTCGTCTAACTCTTCTAATTTTGTCAAGTCTATGAGTGCTGTGCTTCCTTCTGTGCAGGTTTGTTGTAGGTCAGCCCCAAGTGCAATGAGCAGTCGAGCGGCTTCAAATTGCTTGGTTCTGTAGGCGAGTAGTAGAGGAGGGACGCCTTGTGAATCTGCCAAATTGATATTGGCTCCTTTTCGTAGAGCTTGCTTAATTAAATCGAGATTGTTTGTTTCAATGGCTGTTAAAAGAGTTTCTTGTAGCTTTGTCATTATGCTGTCCTTAACCTATATGTGATGGGTTTAATTTTGTAGCACCCTGCTTTTAAATTACGAGTGATTTTGTTATGAAATGTTGATTGCTTTTTGAGTGCCTCCAAGCTCAAGGAGTAGGTGTTTTTTAGTGTAGACCGAAATAGTTGTGATGAGGCCTCCTAAGTTCAAAAAGCATTAACGCAGTAACCTGAGCCGATTGTAAGTAGCAAATTGGGGTAGGTGCAAGTTTTATTATGGTTAGGCAGGATGTTAAATGAGCAGATTTGGGGATGTTATTGAGCTGTAATTCGCTTTAAGTTGCTTGTTGGTTATTTTGTTTGCTTTTGTTGAATCTATGCTTGCTATTTTTATTGGCGAATAAAGTTGCGGCTGGCATAGTTTTTTGTCAGTATTGAGTAGAGTTTTTCCTATGAGTCAGGGTTTGCAATTCGAGCTATGGGTGGCGGTATTCTAGCTTGAACGGGGCCTGATTTTAGCTTAATGTTTATAAATTTCAAAGTTATTTGAAAAAACATTTGCGTGAGCAATATTTGAGCAGCGTGATTGATAATAACCATTAACGTTGTGTAACTGAAGTTTATTCAATGATACGTTTTAAAAGATCACAACTGTGTCTATACAATGCATAATGAACTACTAAGGTGCTACCTTTATTAAATGGAAGGTTTTATTGTATTATTAATCTCAGTTTCATTGAAATCCCTTGTAATCTAAATATAAGTAATAAATGATGTTAGATTAGGGCCTGTTAAGAAATAACTTTTACATTTAGAGTGGATGTATGTCTGAGCGAAACGAGTTCAGAAGCGGCAAATGTAAAAGTTATTTCTTAACGGGCCCTTAATAATAAAATAATTAGCAACATATATGATATAGCTTATGAATGTGTGCTGTCGTTGTACAGCTCTACAGCTATTTTTTCGAAAAAATTAAAATAAAGAGAGAAATCTTATGAAAGTAAAATCATTGGTGGTTTGTATGATGCCCCTGCTTTTGTATAGCTCGTTTTCTTGGAGCTTAAGTTGGGAAGGTGTTTGTGGCATCAATTCTATGATGACGCAATACCAGCTTCAGGAAGGGGAAGTGTGTGAAGGTCAGCGCTCTTTATCTATCAATGGTGAGGTAGAGGATCTAAAAGCATGGGAGTTTGCAGCAAGTCACTCTGAAACCATTCCACTGAGTCCTGGTGATCTTATTAAGATGAAGGTAAGTATAAGGTGTACTCAGGCTGATATGATCCAAAGTGGTATGAATATTGTTTTTCCTTATGAGTTTGCTTTTGTCTGTTTAAACCAAAGGGGCGATATGTCTACAGGAGGAGGTGGTGGTATAGGTATGCCTGTTGAGCCGGCTCCGATACCTTTACCTCCTGCTCCAGATATAGAACCACCAGGTGTTTTCCCTGAACCTGAGCCTCTGCCGTTTCCATTGCCTGAAGAAATTCCAGACCCTATTCCACTGCCTGAGCCTGAATTGTTTCCAATTTCGCAACCCGCACCACCTATGCCTGTTCCTGAGGAGTTTGATAGTGGTATTACACAAGACAGTCAATCAGAGGATGGCAGTGATCAGGATGAAGAGCGTGATGAGGGCAGTGCAGATGACGGTGATTCTGTGCAGACAGATGATCGTGCCTTGCGAAGACTAGAGAAAATTATGGATCAATTTTTGATGCAAATGGAAAGAGCCGTTTCTGCTGTGATGGTACGAGCGGACATTTTACAAGACAAGCCTGATCTTTTAGAAAAGGTGTTACAACAAACTGAGAGAAAAGCAATGAGATTTGCGGCAAGGGTTGAGCGACGGTTTTCTACGCGTATTGAATCGAGGGATTTGAACATTCTTATGGGGAATTTTCGTAAAAGACTGTTGGTGGTATTACAGCCTTTATTGGATTTGACGAACCCACCACCTGAACCTCCTGGCCCGGTTCCTTTGCCATTGCCTGATCCTGTACCGAATCCAAACCCTGAGCCGCCTCCTCCTGATGGTGGTGGTGATGGTGGTGTGCGGGAACTGTTAGAAGGTCGTTGGGAGTTGGTGGGGTTTGCTGACAGTGGTAACCCAGCAGAACCTGTGCCTCCTGGTACTTTCCTGAGTTTCCAACAGGGTCAAGTGGCGTTTGCTGATTGTCCAACAGACGGAGGATTTCGCTTTAAACTTTCTCCTGATGGAATGTCGTTGTCTGTAGAGGTTGCTCCTGGTTCCATAGTCACTTGGACGCTGTTAACTTTGAATATGAAGCAACTTGTTTTTGAAGAAGGCACAGATGTGTGGTATTTGAGTCGCAGCGGTAGTTGCCAATAGTATATGGATATCGATTTAGCCAAAGGTGGCCCAGGATGGGCCATTTTGGCTTAAAAATAAAAAACCAAGTCAGCCTGCCGTATAAGCTCTCTTTTCATATTATACAAACAACTGTTTCTGCTTCGTTAATTCCACTAGTGGTTCAAGCTACCCGTCTGGCCATTTTGGTGCCATAATGATCTGTAATTAAAAACGTGAAGCTGTTAAGCAAAAGCTAATCGTTGATGGCTTATGTATATCAGATAAGAGGCCTTATAAAAGGTTTGGGAGCAAGTTGTGTTGAATCCCGCATTTTGGCAAGGAAAACGTGTGTTTATAACTGGCCATACCGGTTTTAAAGGCAGTTGGTTGTCCTTGTGGCTGCAATCGTTAGGTGCAGAGGTCTGTGGTTATGCGTTAGCACCCTCTTCACATCAACCACATCAACCACATCAACCACATCAACCATTATTTCATATTGCTGAGGTTGGGGCCTCCATGCAATCAATCATCAATGATATTCGTGATTCTGAGCAGCTTTCAGTTGCGATCAATGCTTTTGACCCTGATATTGTATTTCATTTAGCGGCGCAACCTTTGGTTCGTTACGCTTACACGCATCCTATCGAAACCTATGCTACTAATGTGCTGGGTACTGCGCATTTATTAGAGGCGATTCGTTATTGTGCTGCTGTTCGTGCTGTGGTGATCGTCACAACCGATAAGTGTTATGAAAATCAAGAGTGGTGTTGGGGGTATCGAGAACAGGATCGGTTGGGTGGTTTTGACCCTTATAGCAGCAGTAAAGCTTGTGCTGAGTTGATCACCAGTGCTTATCGTAATTCGTTCTTCAGTCCTGGTGAGCCAGATGCCAAATCGACTGCTGTGGCTACAGCACGGGCGGGCAATGTGATAGGTGGGGGTGATGGGGCAGAGGATCGTCTGATACCCGATTTGCTCGCAGCCTTTGATGCTAAACGTTCGGCTTATATTCGTTATCCTAAGGCGCAAAGACCTTGGCAGCATGTGCTCGAACCTTTATGTGGCTACCTCATACTTGCACAAAGACTCTACAATGAAGGCGAACTTTTCAGCTCAGCTTGGAATTTTGGGCCTGATCACAAGGATGTTCATACTGTTCAGTGCGTGGTTGAGAAATTCGTACAATTGTGGGATGAGCATACAGGTGAAAGGGCTGAGTGGCATCAAGATACAACACCTCAGCCGCATGAAGCCATACAGCTTACCCTAGATTGTGCTAAGGCCAGATCTCAACTTGGTTGGCAGCCGCTTTGGTCTTTGGAGGTAAGCTTAGAAAAGATTATTGTTTGGCATCAGGCGTGGCGTTCACAACAATCAATGAAGCTGCATTGCCTTAATGAAATCTTAGAATATCAACAGGCCGTTTTATGCCAGCATCGCAAGCCAGTTTGAGAAAAAAAATCAGTGAATTGATTGCTCAGTACGCTGAGCTCAATGATTCAGTGCGACCGTTTATTGCAGGCGAAACCGCTGTACCAGTCTCTGGTAAAGTCATTGGTGCCCATGAGTTGCAACTGATGACTGAAGCTACGCTTGATGGTTGGCTTACTACAGGGCGTTTTAATGAGGCTTTTGAGAAGAAATTAAAATCTATCTTAGGCGTTAAACATGTACTGACAACCAATTCAGGCTCTTCAGCCAATTTGTTGGCTTTATCTGCATTAACGGCTCAAGAGCTGGGTGAGCGGGCTTTACAAGTGGGTGATGAAGTCATCACGGTTGCTGCTGGCTTTCCCACAACGGTTAATCCCATTATTCAAAACGGTTTAACACCGGTTTTTGTTGATGTTAGCTTGCCTGATTATAACATTGATGTGACTCAATTAGAAAATGCGATTTCTGAAAAAACCAAAGCCATTATGTTGGCCCATACCTTGGGTAATCCTTACAATTTACAGGTTATCAAACGTATTGTTGAGCAGTATCAACTGTGGTTGATTGAAGATTGTTGTGATGCTTTAGGCAGTACGTATGCCGGGCAAGTTGTTGGAACTTTTGGGGACATTGCAACCTTAAGTTTTTATCCGGCGCATCACATTACCATGGGAGAGGGGGGGGCGGTTTATACTAATTATGGAAAGCTGAAGCGCATTTTAGAATCTTTCAGAGACTGGGGCCGCGATTGCTTCTGTGCTCCAGGTAAAGATAATACGTGTGGGAAACGTTTTGATTGGCAATTGGGGCAATTGCCAAGAGGTTATGATCATAAATATATTTATTCAAATGCAGGGTACAATCTAAAAATTACTGATATGCAGGCAGCTTGTGGTTTGGCGCAACTAGATAGGCTAGAGATTTTTATTGCTCAGAGAAAAGAAAATTTTTCCTTTTTAAAAAATGCATTGAGTCGTTGTGAAGATCATCTGATTTTACCTGAAGCGACACCTAACAGCGATCCAGCTTGGTTTGGGTTTCCGCTGACTTTGCGTGATACCTCCTCTTATTCGCGTACAGATTTACTGCGTTTTCTTGATGCGAGAAAAATAGGTTCGCGTTTATTGTTTGCTGGCAATATCACAAGACAACCTTATTTTAGTAAACAGCATTATCGTATTGTTAATTCGCTTAGAAATACAGATGTGATTATGCGGGAAACCTTTTGGATTGGTCTTTACCCAGGGTTGTCACAAGAGCAATTACAATATTCAGCTCAATCAATAGAAGCGTTTTTTGTGGGTAAGGGTAAAGCCTAAGATGGAAATTATCATAACCGGCGCAACGGGTTTTTTAGGCAGTCATCTGACCAAACAATTGGTACGACAGGGGCATCATGTGTGGATTGTTGTACGTACGATTTCCTCGCTTGAGCGCTTGGGTGAGTATGCTCAAAAAGTACAAGTTTTGATGGTAGAGCCCCAACAGGCCCAGCCCTTATTGCCAACTGCATTAACAGGGTGTGATCTTTTGATTCATTTGGCGACCCATTATGGCAGCAACCAAAAGTCTGTTGTTCAGCTTAATCAAATTAATGTTGAGTTTTCCCTGCGTTTGCTTGAGGAGGCTGTAGAGCAAGGTATTACTTACTTTTTGTATGCTGATACGAGTCTTGAGCCTTTCACTTCAGGTTATGCTCTCACGAAACGGCATTTTGCCAATTGGGGGCAATACTATGCTTTGCAAGACAAAATAAATTTTATTGATGTTAAATTAGAATATATGTTGGGTCCTAATGATGTTGGACATAAAATTACAAGTCAAATTATCCAAGCTTGTGTCAAGCAAGTTGCTAGTATCAACTTGAGTGCAGGGGAGCAGCGACGTGACTTTATTTTTATTGAAGATGTGCTGTCTGCCTTTGTATGTATTTTGGATAAACTGCGAACCTTTTCGGGCTTTGAGGTTGTGCCATTGGGGTCGGGTAGCAGTATGACGATACGGCAATTTGCTGAGTTAACTAAAGCGATCACTCATGCTCGTACCCAATTAAATTTTGGTGCCGTTGCTTATCGTGCAGCAGAAACCATGCACAGCCAAGCGGATTTAGGCTTATTAAACAGCTTAGGTTGGTGCCCTCACTACAGTGTTGAAGAGGCGATTAGAGCGATTGTAGCCAGTGAGGTACAAGTATGAAATTGTTAATTACGGGTGGTTGTGGTTTTTTGGGTAGTAACCTTGCGGCAACAGCTTTAGATAAACAATTTGATTTATGTTTATTTGATAACCTTTCTCGATTGGGCAGTTTTGATAATTTACAATGGTTAAAGGGGTTGGGTTCTTTCAGCTTTTACCACGGTGATATTCGTAATCGTAATGACATTGAGCAATGTGTTCGAGCTTTTCGACCAGAAGTCATTTTTCATCTGGCCGGTCAAGTTGCGATGACGAGTTCTATCAAAGATCCGCGTCAAGATTTTGAAATCAATGCCATGGGTTCTTTACATTTGCTTGAGGCTGTACGTGAATATGCAAAAGAGTGTATCGTGTTGTACTCTTCTACCAATAAAGTTTATGGTGATCTTGAAGGGTATCGTTATATTGAAGACGACAAGCGATTTCTTTGTGTTGATGCACCTAATGGTTTTGATGAAAGTACGCCGGTTCAATTTCACTCTCCCTATGGCTGCTCGAAAGGCTGTGCTGATCAGTACTTGCAAGATTATGCACGTTTGTTTGATCTTAAGACGGTTGTTTTTAGGCATTCGTCTATGTATGGTGGGCGTCAGTATGCCAGTTTTGACCAAGGTTGGGTGGGCTGGTTTTGCCAAATGGCGGTTGAAACTAAACAAAATAAACGGATGGAGCCTTTTACCATTTCAGGTACAGGCAAACAAGTGCGTGATGTACTGCATGTTAAAGATTTGTGTTCGTTGTATTTTAATACGTTGGATCATATTGAGGTTGCACAAGGGCAGGTGTTTAACATTGGAGGAGGGGTGCAAAATAGTTTGTCTTTACTTGAATTGTTTGATTTACTTGAATCTTTAATCAATCAAGCATTGCATTATTGTTGTATTGAAGCTAGAAAAAGTGATCAGCGGGTGTTTGTGGCTAATATCGGTAAAGCTCAGCAATACTTGCAGTGGTCGCCACAAATCAGTGCGACAATGGGTATTACTGAAATGCTGGAGTGGGTTGAATCGATCAGGGTATAGGAAAAACAAACACTCGACTATTTTTTTTAAATCCTTAGTAAACGGCCTTTTCTGTGCTGGTAACGGTGGACAGTCCACCTTATCCAGAAACCATGAAAATAGGTTTTCGTGTTTCTGTTCAAAAAAGCGTTCGGCAGCTGTGGTGTTATCATATCTCTACATAAAACTGCAACCAGAGTGGCCGGAACGATGAATAAGGCCGTCAGTGCTTTCTGTTTGTGCTAGACCTTTCATAGTGTTCTGTATACTCTGTAGGCGTTCTATGACAGTTTGCAGCGTGGGGCGTGAGTTAGGTTTTGGAGCAGTCATGTCAAACAGTAAATCACATAAACGTTTTCCAGGACCGTCATCAATTTTTTTCTTGATCTCTTCTGTTGGTATGCCTTCATTGGTTAAATTGTATTTAATATATATGTCGTGGTAGCGATTAATATTATGTGTTTGTTTGTCATGTATGAGTGTAGCATCACTATCATCGGTGCAGAATAAGTCTCCCTGGTATGGGTTGATTACATCTAGAAATTGGTAAAAACAGATTCCTAAGGAGTATACGTTTCCTGCAATAGGGTGGGTGTTTAAATTACCAAAAAGTTCTGGTGGAGATGTTATTTCTTGATAGTAGTTTTTGCATATGTATCTTTCTCTGTTGTTGGTTTTTACATTCAGTGTGTTCCCTGCAGGGTTGAATAAAAAATTTATGCCCGAAAATTTTATGTGATACTCTTTTGTTTGTTGCGTGGGGTTCAACACCCAAATATAATCTGAGATCAGAAGCGGATATATGAATTGTGCTTCGTGAATTTTATTCAATGCTTTTGCAGTTTTAATTAAAAAGTTTATTTTTTCCATCCCTGTTTTTAATAACTTTGAGATATAGCTTATTGCAGTGTGATTAGCTGCTTCGGTAATGATCGAATTGGAATTTCCCCCCAGTATTCTTAGGCATGGAGAGTGTGTTTCAGATGATGTTGATAATTGTAATATTTTATATTGATCACCCAGTCTTTTTTTGGCTGACTGCTGGTAGATGTTAGTGGTCAATGTTTGTAGATTTTGGATGAGAGGTTGGATGTCAGATTCAGTTTTTTTGAGTGCTATTTTTGTATCTGTAATAATTCTATTATATTGCCATTCTAAGTTTTGTATAGTGGATTGGATATCACAGTCAATGCTATGTATACTGTATTGATCATCTGTAAGATTTTTTTTCCAAACTGTTTTTTCTTTGTCCGATTCTATGATTACATATTCTGTTATGCTGCTAGTTATATGCTGGTTTACTTTAGTGAACGCTGTGGATGGGTAATATTTATATTCAATGTCTGGTTCTATGATAGTGTGAAGAGCAATATAAGCATTGCTTAGCGTAAAGGATATTTCCATTAAAAGAGGCAACCTTTCTCCGATGTTTTTTAGTCTTAGTGTTTGATTTTCTATGATATCGTGTGATCTTTCTGCTAGAGAAAATGTTTCAATGGCTTTTTTAAAAGCGTGTATGTATAATTCCGCGTACGTGCGTAACAGTTTGGTTTGCTTGTTAGCATGATCTTGAATTGATTTTTTCTTGGTTAGGAACGGACTGCGGAGTGTTTTTTCTAGATACCGTTGATAGATGTTAACTGTGCTTTGATCTGCATGGCCATCATTTAACAGACTTTGTAATCCCAGTTTTAAGTGAAATTCGAATTTTTTATTGATTTCTACTAGCTTTTGCATTTTTTCAGTATATATTTCCAGTGCTATGTTTTCAGTGGTGTTGAAGAGTTGAGTTATTAGGTCGATTATTAAACTTTCTGTTTCAATTTGATTGTTGTTATGTTTTTCTTTGATTTTTATAATACTATTAATTTTCTGTAGTTTTTTTTCTAAGTTGTGTGCCTGAAGAAGATTAAGGTGTGTATGAAGAGGATTAGGGGTACATAATAAATATGTAAGGCAGGAGTCAGGGTAATATTTCAAGAGTTCCAATGTTTTGTGAAAGCGTGCCTGACTGTAATAGTTATATGCACTAATGAGTATTTTTCTGAAGGGATTGAGTGTGCTGTTTTGTAAAGCGCTTGGTACGATTTCCCATAAAAATTTGTGTTCTTCTAAAACTTGATCAACTTTTTGTTTGCTGTCGTTGTTTTGTTTGCTGTAGGGTTTTTTATTGGAGTAAAACTCGAAGTGGGTGAAAATAGTACAATTGATATGATTTAACAGGTGTTGTATATATTGGAAGGGGTTGGTATCAATATTATTTATGGTTGTATTGATTGGTTGAAGCAACCAGTGTGTCATTTTATGGTGATCGTTTTCTAGATAAAATATTAGATCATCAGTGATGGATGTTTCTGATGAGCTTGTTTCAAGTGGATTAATCGCTATGGTAACCACAGCTGCATGAGTTGCTGTTTTGCTTGCATCAGTAGGAGTGCTACACAGCAGTTCAGTTAGTTTTTTTGAGGCGGCTGTAACAGATTGTTTATCAGATTCGCATGTTTGTCTTGATGCTTCAATGGACTGTGTAAACTCGCTCATGATTTTACTTTGAGCATGCTCAGTATTTGATGTGTATAATGTGCAATAAACAGGTATTTTGCTTTTTATTTGACTGAAGTCGAGGCTGTGTATCTTAACGTTTGAGAAATTAGAATGACCGAAAGTATTTTCTGGGTCTTGGGTTTGTTGCGAGTCAGATGCAAAAAAGCCTTTATGATCTGGCATCAAAGGGGGGTAAAAGATAATATTGACGTCCTCACCGCTTTTAAAAATGTACATTTGGTCTTTGTTTAAGAGTATTAGACCGATGCTAACGCCATCTTTGGGTGAGAAGAAGGTGGGGAGGGTTGCGATTGCTTTATTTGTTTCCATTATTGCGTTTTTAAGAGCCTCATGATTATTTTCTAAGGTGAGTCTTGGATTAGTTGGATTAGTTGGATTAGAGAGTATTGAGGCACCTGGCTTTATCAATTTTAAGGCGTCTATCAGTGTTTTCGTTAGTTTTTCCAGAACATACATAGGGACTTGAGGATTGTCGTTTTCATTATTGTTTTTGCACACGAAACTCAGAGTTACGGGACTTTCATCTTGCCAGGGGGATATATGAAAGCTGGTGGCGTAGCAATGAAGTTGGCCCGTTGAACTATCGCCAATATTGATGTCTGTAGTGGCTTCTGCAAGGGGAAAATATTGTAGATCTGGCAGTTTTCGATCAGGCGCATCGGTTTTTTCAATATGAGCAAGTTTTTCAGTAGGATCTGGGTTTTGTGTATCAGTTGCTATGGTGACTGTTGCATGATTGGATTTTTCGGAAGATGGTGGTGTCAGTTGTAGATGCATTTTTAGACCTTTAACTTTAGGAGAGCAGTAACTTTAATATTTCGTGCTCGTTCCTTAGAACGGGTGCATGTTTGAACAAAGCGAGTTCAAGAACGACAAATGTTAGGGTTGTTTTGTGTATGTTCCTTTAATAGGGATGTTGAGATATACTGTGTAATAGTAAGTAAGCATATAAGTTTTTTCTGATTTTATAATGGATTAATAAAATGATGCAACCCTTAGTCAGTATCATTATTCCAGTGTATAACCGTGAGCGTTATATTGAGCAAACGATTCGTTGTGCTTTGGATCAATCTTATCCAAATATAGAGGTTGTTGTAGTCGATAATTGCAGTACGGATCGCAGTTGGGAAATTATTACAAGGATTGCTCAGCACGAGCCTAAGCTCAATATTCATCAAAATCACTGTAATCTTGGCCCCATTGCCAATTGGCAGATCGGTGCAAAGCTGGCTAAAGGCATCTATGGTAAAATTTTATGGTCAGATGATCTCATGGCTCCTAATTTTATTGAACGTTGCGTATCGGTATTGACCAATGAGATTGGTTTTGTTTTCTCGAGTGTTCGTTATATAGATCCTATCTCAAACCCACTGCGTACTGACAGAGCTGATTTTGTAGAGGGCTTTCACCTGACAGAGCTGTTTATTCGTCAAGCTTTACTTACAGAGCATTGGGTACCGGTTTCACCTGGTTGTGCTTTGTTTCGAACAGCTGATCTGCAAGCTTTTATTACTACAGATATTCCAAATGCTATCCAAACAGATTTTAATGGACATGGTATTGGGCCTGATTTAATGCTATTTCTAAAGTGTGCAGAAAAGTACTCTCGTTTTTATTATATTAAAGAACCTTTGGTTTATTTCCGTGAGCATGTTGATTCAATTTCTATGTCAACATCAAAGGTTCGTCTCAAGTTAATGTATCATGTTACTCGTTGTGCTTTTTTATCCTCTATGTCAGTTACTGACGACGAGTTGATTGCTAGGTACAATGCTATCTTGTTGATTTTTTATATTTTGCACTGTTTTTTGATCAAGCCAAAAATAAAATTCAAGCAGCTTTATCCCTCAGGGTGTCAATGCACTAGATCGATAGATTGGCGCTACTTGTTGAACCGTTTGTATGTTGAAATTAATACACGTATAAGAGGAAAATGTTCATGTTGAGTAAACTTTAATTATTCACCGTGAAATACAATTTTCATCACTTGGGGTGACGAAAATTGTATCGCTCGTGGATGTTTTCTTGAAATATATTATAATCTAGCGCCAATTTAAATTAATTTTAAGAGGTGCTATGTCATGTATATATTAGACTTTCCTGATAATAAAAAAACTTTAGATTACTATAAATCGCGTTATCTTACTAAAGGTGATTTGTTTAGAGGTGATGAGCCGGATAAGCTTGATTGTTTATTGCGTGCTTGTGAGGATGAGATGATCCAAAGTTGTGTTCGGAGTAAGATGATAGAAAGCGCAGAAGCTTGGAGCAATCATTTTGAGAGGGTTTCTAAAATGACTTTAAAGACATTACGTGAATCTTACAATGGTTCAATCATTTATATCAGCGGATGTGCTTGGTTAGGCACAGCGCACGCTTCAATAGCCTGTCTTTTACCTTGTAAATCGGCAGCAGAATATAAGACCGTTGATAATGGTAAAATTTCTTTTTGCAATAAGTCAGGTCATTATCGGCCTAATAAATTTCGTTTGGCTATAATTGTTAAAAGGCTTTTTGGGTTACTGTATGTGAATATGTTGAATGAAAAAATAATTACTCGTGAAAAGTATCAGTATGATATATCTTGTAAAAAGAATATTGGCGAAGCCGTGGATGATGAGCATAGTTCTGTGAGTTGTGTGCTGACATCAATGAACGATAAATTTGAATTCGAAGGGTTAGAATATGATGATCAAGGACATGTTGTCAATTCCAGTCAACTTAATGCTTTAGATTTACTTACTTTTCTTCGCAATAAGCAAGCTGAGCCTTATACCCTTGCGCAGTTATTGAAACATGTTAAGTTTGAGACATAGTTGCTTATCCTCACTTGGCATAGGATTAAAGTGCCAATTTGTTACTATTAATGATGTTGGTTTGTATGCAGCACCACTTCAGTAATGTTATCGTTTTTTCTATATCCAATGATTAGAATGACAGAAAATACCTTTGGTGTTATTGTTTCTTGGACAGGAAGAATCATTATACTGGGTATTAATTTTTTATTGGTACCCACTTTAATCGATTTAATGGGGGTTGAGAGCTATGCTTTTATTGCTTTGCTATTGGGGCTACTGCCTTGGCTTGCTATTTTTGAGTTTGGCTTAGGAGTTGGCTTACAAAACAACGTAGCGGCTAAGTTTGCTCGCAAGCAAGCTTATGATAATGATATTGTAACGTCATTACCTGTCGTTTTAACATTGATCATGTTGTTCTACATCTTACTGTCTGTGCTAGTAGATGTCGTTGTGTATTACTATTTCAAAGGTACAATCGTAGCTGATCAAGGTCCAACTTTGACTTTATATGCATGTACTTTAGGCTTTATCAATGTTCTATTATTGTCTGTGTGTAAAGTTTATTTAGCAGAAAGAAAATCATACCTTTACAATGCTGTTTCTGCGTTGGCTTGGATCATTAGCTATTTATTGATTGAATTCATTTTGGATAAAAACCACAGGCCCGCTCAATTGATGGTTGCTTTATTGATTTTAGTACCACAAAGTATTTTGTTGGCGCTGCTTTACTGTACTAGCCTTGCCAAGGCATTTAAACGTAAAGGTCAATTTTCTTATAAAAGCTTGCAACAAATCGCTAAAAAATGTAAAGGATATTGGATTAATTATATGGCTGGTCTTGCAGTGTTAGGCAGTGATTTTTTCTTTTTAAGTGCTTATGCGGATGCAAATGATATTGTGGACTATTTTATTTATCTTAAGATCTTCACAGGCATTCATTTCTTTTACACGGCTGTATTGACTGTATATTGGCCCATAATAACTGGACATATGCAATTAGGAGAAACGTTTCAAGTTAAGAGAATTCTTTATAATATTTTGTTATTAGGTTTTATTATTTTTAGCATCAGCACTTTTGTACTTTGGTTGTTTCATGATTTGATTTATGCTGCGCTAGCCAGTGGTAAACAACAAAGTCTTGACATCAGTATTATTTTACTCTTAGGCTCTATTTTTTTGCTACGTATTATTACCGATTGCTACGCTACTTTTTTAATGAGTATTGATGCCTATGAAAAAATTACTAAAATTACTCTTGTTCAGGCAGTATTGGCTTTGGGTTTACAGTTTATATTTTGTCAATTGATGGGATTTGTTGGTTCGCCTTTAGGTATTTTATTATCATTTGTTTTGTTACCCTTATGGATATTGCCTTACCGTTCGGAACAACTGCTTAGGCAGAAAGATGGTTTATAGCTTGTCTATACTTCACTTTTGACAAAGCCAATGTGTTGATATGCCTTTTTTATTTTGTGATCATACTGTGCTTGTGAACGAGTGAGAATTTCTTTTTGAATCAGGTCAATGAACATCGACTCTTCTAAATCGATGTAATCATAGTGTTTGGTAATGCCCAATTCTGCCAATGGTCTATTGATTTTGCTGTATTGATTGAAAGTGCTGTATACCCAGTGCTCTGGAGGTAGGTGCTCCTGAAATCTGATGTTGTGATCCTGTAGTAGTTTATGTAACCTTTGTGTGTCGCAGATTATGACTGTTTCTGAGATGACTTGTGTGATGATTGCAATCAGGCGACTCCAAATGGAGGCTTTTTGCTGTTCAGTGTAGTGATTCCAGTTGATAATTTCGTGATGAAAACGATAACATCCCATGCATACCAAATCCCCGTATACAGTTGAGCAGATACCAATACAAGGGGTTTTGATGTGCATGTTTTTTTTAAAATTGATCTTGTTTAATATTGTTTAGTGTTTCTATTACTATATTATAAGTCGCTTATTGTAGCATCTTATAATATAGAAAATGTATCGAATTGGAAAAAAAGGAAGGGAGGAGTATTGTGATGAAAAAAACTGTTATTGGCTTATTTATCGTTTCTTTGTTGGTTGCTTGTACTACAGATCCCTATACTGGTGAACAAAAAGCACGCAAGTCAGCGCTGGGAGCTTTGGCGGGTGCTGCTATTGGTGCGGCGACTTCCAGTAAATCTGACCGTAAGAAAGGGGCGGCGATTGGAGCTGCTGTGGGTGGTAGTATTGGTTTCTATATGGACAGACAGGAGCAGAAACTACGAGAGCGTTTGCGTAGTACGGATGTCGGTGTTACACGTGAGGGTGATCATATCCGCCTTAATATGCCAGGGCACTTAACCTTTAAAACCGACAGCTCGGATATTCAGCCGCAGTTTTATGACGTTTTAAACTCAGTAGCTTTAGTGTTAAAAGAATTTGATAAAACTCAAGTAAAAGCATCAGGCCATACTGATTCTGTTGGTTCTGATGCTTATAATCAAGCTTTGTCTGAGAAACGTGCTCAAAGTGTTACAAGTTACTTGATTTCTCAAGGTATCAGTGCCGAAAGGTTTTATGTAGTGGGTTATGGAGAAAGTCGTGCACTGGATGATAACTCAACCGTTCAAGGGCGAGCTAACAATAGGCGGGTTGAGTTGGAAATTGTCCCGTTGGGGTAAATTTAAGATAGTTAAGCTTGAAACGGAGTGATGTTTTGCAAAATAAGTGGGTCACAGGCTTCTTGTTGTTTTTTTGGATAGCTCAAATAGAGGCTAAGAGCCAGTTATTCAAGGCATCTGAATCTTTATTGCAGGCTCGGCTAGAGTTTGAGCGCTCTGCGGTGGTTACTGTTACGGCGAATGACTTGCAGTCTTTCTCTGGGAAAGCGGTGAATGAGTATTCTATCATGGTACTTAAGCAAGGGCGGTGGGTACCTATTCCTTTCCAGATAGATGAGGTTGATACTGAAGGTCATCCTGTGGCTGCTGTGGGTGATATGTCTGCTACAAGCATGAAAGGTACACCTGATGTGTTTGATGCTGGCGATCAATTGTTGTTAATGCTGCGTGATATGACACAGGAGCAGTGGCTTGCTCCTTCGGAGGATACAGACAGTCCGATTATAATGGCTGAGTTCTTAGTGCATACTGGTCTTGGTAAACGCTATGCTTATTTGGTATTAAGCGATTCACGTAGATCACATAAAGACTATGTTCATTATGATCAAGATACTTTTTTTGTAGAAACTGATTATTATATGTTAGCCAGCGATCTTGATAACCCTCTGGTATGGCAAGATTTATTGTTTGTGTATGATAAAGGTGAGAAGCTCACTACTGTATTAGATACGATGAAAGTGCGATTGTCGGGGAAAACACTTGGGGGAGCCAGCTCTATTTTATTTACTAATGAAAACCTTAAGTCTCGTATTGTTGGTGTTAAAAACGGACCTGTTAGAGCCGTCGTAGATATTGAAACGGATATTTTGGTGGCTAAGATGCCTGTTATGTCGGTGTTGGTGCAATTGCAGTTCTTCTCACAGCATATGGTTGGGGTGACTTACTCGCACGCACCTAGATGGGTCAGTTGGGTTTTTAAAAACCCTTCTATTGCAGTTTCTCTGGATGCACATGAATTGTATGGCAGTACCGTAACAACCGCATTCAGTTCAGAAAACGCTGGAATTGTTGATGGTCAGCTTTCTGCTTCAGAATTATTGATGATTGAGCAGGGGGTGGATCGTGAAAATGCTTGGTGGTTACTCAAACGCTCTAGCAAAACTCCTAAGTTTCGTATGTTTGCTAGTTTGTTCGTACCTGAAAATTTTGATACGGATGTATCAATTATTTATCAAGATGACGCAAAATTAAAAATCAACCCAGAGCGTTTTTTGGGGCAATTACCCAATCTTGGCTTTAAGATAGAAAACTTGCCCGTTACCCAAGCTTATTATATGGCTTTTCACCTACATCTAGGTGTTACTGAGTCTGAAATTAATCCACATGCCTTTGCTGAGGTGTTTCATCAAAAAGAGCAGGAAATTAAGCCTCGAATTAAGGTAATGTAAGGCGTGTTGAAATTACTTTAGGAACGAGCACGAAATAAATTCCTGTTTATACGCAGGACTATTTTTTGCTATCAAGGCGAGAAAATGGGCGCATAGTTATTCTATGTAACCATTT
>JANQJO010000141.1 GCA_028281605.1 Pseudomonadales bacterium | reverse complement strand
GTGTATGAGTGTATGAGTGTATGAGTGTATGAGTGTATGAGTGTATGAGTGTATGAGTGTATGAGTGTATGAGTGTATGAGTGTATGAGTGTATAAATAATACGTGATTGGCATAGTCTAGACACTTGTCTATTCTTAAGCTTATTACACCTTGCAGTAAACAAAGCAATGACAACATTGAACACATAACGACGTATCTGCTATTTGGCTATTTGAGGCTTGCACATGAACATCAAACAAAAAGTAAGTTTAGGTACTATTTTAATGGCTATCGTCCCTGCCATTGTCATTGGCTTATGGGTTGGCATTACAACACGTAATGTGGGAATAGAAGTACTCGAAAAACAAGTTGCCTCACAATTCACATCTATCCGAGAATCCAAAAAAACAGAAATCAAAAGCTATTTTCAGTATATAAAAGACCAAATAATAACATTCTCAGATGACAGAATGATTATCGATGCCATGAATGATTTCGCATCAGCGTATTTTGCTCTTCAACCTAGCACTCAGAGCATGAAAAACAATATCAAACAATATTACGATACTCAATTTAGCCCAATGTATACAAATAAAAACCCAGGCAAATCCATTAATATCAACCAACTACTGGCCCCCCTAGACCAAGAAAGCATCTATTTACAATACCATTATCTCAGCAACAACCGCCATGCTTTAGGTGAAAAACACTTACTTAACAGCGCTAATGATAATTCTAACTACAGCACTATACATGAAAAATATCACCCTCATATCCGTAAATTTTTAGAAACTTTTGGTTATTACGATATTTTTTTAGTAGAACCTAAACATGGAGACATCATTTATTCCGTTTTCAAAGAACTTGATTATACGACCTCTCTGAAAAACGGCCCCTATGCCAACTCAGGTCTGGCAAAAGCGTTCCGAGGCGCCCATGCATTGAGTCGTGATGAAATTTATCTCACAGATTTTCACCCTTACACACCTTCATATGAAAGTGCTGCAGCTTTCATGGCCTCTCCTATTTTTGATCAAGACCGTAGAATAGGTGTATTAGTCTTTCAGATGCCCATTGACAAAATCAATCAAATCATGACCAGCAGCTCACGCTGGGAAGAACAAGGTTATGGAAAAACAGGGGAAAGTTACTTAGTAGGCGAAGATTTTTTACTACGCAATGAAATGAGAACACTGGTTGAAGATGAAACTCACTACTGGGAAGCGTTACAAAATTCTGGTTTAGATGCACAGACCATTTCTTCTATTCAAGCCAAGGGCAGCGCTATTGGGCTACAAGCTATAAAATCAGAAGCTGTCGAAAAAGCCCTACAAGGTGAAACAGGCTTTATCCCTGTTGAAAACTACCGCCAAAAAAGAGTGCTATCGGCTTTCACACCAATGCGGTTCGAAACCTTAAACTGGGCCATTATATCAGAAATAGAAGAAAGCGAAGCGTTGGCAGGCATCATTAAATTAAAAAGCAGTATCGCTGTGACTGTTAGCTTAGTGATTCTAGCAACCGCCATCTTAGGCACAATACTAGGGCGTTATTTTGCTAATCGCTTAGTTATGCCCATCATAGAAACTGCTGACTCCATGCTAGATATTTACAAAGGAGATGGCGATTTAACCAAAAGATTGCCTGTAAGGGGTCAAGACGAAATTGCCAAACTGGCCAGCAACTTCAATGGCTTTTCTGAAAAAGTGCAAAATACAGTTAAATCTTTTGTTGAAACCGTTGATTCCTTAAAAAAGTGCGTACAAATATTAAGCTCAATATCAGAAAAATCATCCACTTTAGTCAATGACCAAAGCAAGCAATCGGATCAAATAGCTGCTGCAATTACTGAAATGGCAACCAGTGTTCAGCAAGTTGCAAAAAATGCTGAAACTGTTGCAAACGCTTCAGAAAAATCCCGACAAGACACAGAAGAGGCAAAAACGATATTCGAAACCACTTTAAATGGTATTGGCGACATGACCAATAAAATCAAAGACACTTCTCAAGTAGTCAATGAGCTAGAAAGCGAAACTAAAAATATTGGTTCTGTCTTAGATGTAATACGAGGCATTGCCGAACAAACTAATTTATTAGCACTTAATGCGGCTATCGAAGCGGCACGCGCGGGCGAACAAGGCCGTGGGTTTGCAGTCGTTGCTGATGAGGTACGTACCTTAGCTTCTAGAACACAAGCATCCACTCAAGAAATTGAAGAAATGATTTCGCGCCTACAAGCAGGCGCAGCACGCACGGTCGTTGTAATGAATGAAAGCAATCAAAGTGCTCAAACCAGTATTGAACACGGCCACGAAGCAAGACATGCTATCAGTAGCACGGCCACGACCGCAACTGAAATCAGCAATATGATGTTACAAATCGCGGCTTCAACAGACGAACAAAGTGCGGTATCAGAGAATATTCATAAAAGCGTCATGACCATTTCATCATCAGCCAGTGAAGTCGCGCAAGAATTTGATGAACTCAATCGTTCAGTGGCCAGTCTTATTGAGCTTGCTCACAAACTTGACTCCAAAGCAAAAGAGTTTAAAGTTTGAATATGCTCTTGAGATTTTAACAACGCTCAAAACCAATACCGAAGTGTACACCCTTGATGGGATTTGCATTATTAAAACTCAGTCAGCACCAACAAGCAAAAGTGGTGCTGGCCAAAGCCCTAGATTTAGATCCAAAACACGCTTGCTCGCTATTAGCTCAACTAGAACGCCATTTTTAAGCCAAGACCTAAACTAGAGGCCTCTACTTGCGATTCATCAAGCAATTGCAAATACTCTATCTGCAAACTGGCATAAGGATTGACGGCCATCTCTGCACCTAAACCGTAAGACAACCCATACTCTCGAAAAGTTTCAGCAATACTGCCTTCTTTGGCAACATCTACCTCAGCATAGCCCAACAAGCCATAGGCTTTGACCATTTCATTAACCGGCAGTTCTGGCTTAAAGTAAACAGCTTGGTATTCATTAATTTTTACTTCGGTATCAATACCTTGATCAAGAGCTGACTCACCCTCCAAGCCAATGCCATATTGTGCTTCAAAACTCACATTAGGCGCAATTTCAGATCCTATAGAAAATCTTGCTACTGTCGGCTCAACATCAGAAACACGGGTATCTTGATAGTCAAAAGCTTGTACTGAAGCACCAAAATAAGCACTACTTTCTTGAGCATCAGCTAATGCAGAAAGGCTCATAAAACAAGCAATTATGGCAGCAATCATTACGTTCTTCATAATCTAAATCCTCTAAAAGACTTTATTTAATATTTAATTAATAAAAAGCCTTTGTAGAGTACTACAATCATCCTGAACGGAAGCTGAATGAAATTTTTCACTCATTATATTCCAATGCGCCTTTAACAGTCTGAGAACTCTCACTCACTTCAAAGTTACCTGATCCAACCTGAGTCTTTTGAGCCTCACTTTCTCCCACTGTGAATATAATTCCAATTCCCGTGTCAAAAAACTTAAAATCTAGCTTACCTTCTTCTACAGCTTTCATTAAATCAGCAAAACTCAAGCCATCGCCATCATCAACATTATCTTTATGCTCAGCAACAAATTGAATAGCTTGATCTAACGTCATCTTCCCACCTGCGAGTGCATAAATATCTAACGCACTGAGTGTTTCAGTGCTGCCACTACCACCTGGCTGAAAACCCAAAACTGCTCTAATAGCAATAGCATCCTCATTAACACTTACAATCTGGCCTTGATCATTCAATACGATAGCACCATCCGCTAGAGCCTGATCCATTTCTGTCTCACTTATCGCACCATTTCCATCCGCATCATAGGCTTCACGTAAAGCGAGAAGAACAGCAGGGTCAACACTACCAGGACCGTTCACTAGAGCCTGATCCATTTCAGAAACACCCAGTTCCTTATCATCTCCAGCATAAGTGCTAAATAACTTGTTAGCATTATTATCGTCCTTAGAATCAGAATCAACAGCAAAATCCTTACTGACACTCAATACAATTGGATTTTTACTAGTATCAGCTATTAACTCACCACTTGCCAAAGCATTATTCAAACCTTCTGCATCTATAGAACCATCCTTACCATATTGTGCTATTATCTCAGCAGCCTCAGCTTCCGAGAGCCCCAGATCCATTAATCTCTTCTCCCCAACCTGGTCTTGATCACCCAAAATTGCCTTCACAGCCAACACATCATTATCTACCTTAAAGGTAAAAGGAGCACTAGAATCAGTTTGCTCCACTATAATCACTTCATCATTGATGGCCTTCTCCAAACCTGCTTCTCCAATTTTGGTACCATCACCATAGGTATTGATGATTACTTGAGCTTGTTCTACGCTAATGCCAAGACTTTGAGCCAACGCCGCTGCATCCACTTTCTCTTTGTCTCCCACAATCTGGCTTACCGCAGTACTCTTTTCGGATTCAAACGTTAGCGTAGGATTCAATGATATAGGATCAAGCTCTCCTGTAGCTTTAAGGTCACCACTTTCAAAAGCTGCTATCAATTGATCTCGATTAATAGACTCCCCATCCCCATAAGAAGTAACCAGCTCTTTCGCTTGCTCGGGAGTAAGACCAAAAGCCTCTAACGCTTTTGCATTAACATCGTCAGCACCTTGTAAAATACTTGCTGCAAGTAAGGCATGCTCATTCACTGTAATAGTCGGTGGCGTTCCAGAGTTAACCGTAATAACTCCATCTTTTTGCGCTTGTTCGAACTCCTTTTTTGAAATAAGATGATCATCACCCCCATAAGTTTTCAGCAAAAGGCCTATATGAAAACTATCCAACCCATACGCACTTAGGTCTACAGAGTCAAGCTGCTCACGATCCCCCTTATTAGGTTCATTACCATATACTGCATTAGTTACTCCACTTATAGTCATTGTAGTTATCACCTCTATAAATCATACAATTCAAAAATAGCTTTTAATATAATTTTGACCCTCAAATTATATTAAATTACAGAAAGCTTTCACTTAAACTTTAGACCTATAATGTTAGACGACAGGAAATATAGCAAGCAGTGTACCACTTCACTAAACACAAATATTTATATAAAATCACCCGCTCTCTCTAAGAGAGCAGGGCAAACTGGTAATGATGTTCGGGAATCTCCAGTACCAGCAGGAAACTCTTCTTCATGTGTTAAACTAGGCCCTACCTCGACTTGAAGCTCTAACTGACCATCTCTGGCTACAATCAACGTTACCGCCAGCGCATTATCTCTACTGGCATCAGCCAAACCTTGCGCATCAATCTCATCACCATTTCCATATGTATTTAATAAATTCATAGCTTCTACCTCAGACAACCCAAAACTGGTCAACTCTGCTAAACCAATCGTTTCTTTCCCTTGCAAGAGGGCTTGGGCAGCTAATTGATTTTTATCTACGGATGCAGATACAATCCTACCGCTAACATCCGTTTCAACAACAAGAACTCCATCTTCAATGGCTTTAGTTAACTCACCCTGCCCAAGCAAACCTTCACCGTCAGTACCGTAAACAAACATTAACAGGCCTATATCATCACCATCACTTATACCCAACTGTCTCAGGTCTGCCCCATCAAGCGTTGACTGATCGCCTCGATTAGCTGGATGAGTTAACACTCCCAACGCAGTCGTACTTGCCGAAATGAGGGTCATTTAAATATCCTCAAAAAATAGGCTTTGGTTACAGTTATTTCGTGCACCTTTCTAGCCAATAATTTACCGTGTAAATGCAATTTTCATCACCTAGGGTGACAAAAATTGCATCGCTCATGACTGTTTTCACAAATAAAATTATAGAGAGTTTACTTAACTACATAAGCATTATAATTATATCTGCTAATACTGTTGTTCAAGTTTTAGTTTAATTATTTTATGATTTTGTCACTTGATCACTGATAGAGAGAACAGTACTTTTTTAGGAACGAGCACGAAATAAAGCTAAAAAATATTAATTAACACGCTTTTTATACGCCCCTAAGGTCTATCGTCCAGGACATCTTTAGAAACTTCTTCAATGAAATCATCTCGAGACACTTTTAAAGCAAGCAAAGTATTTGAAGCCACATAAATAGAGGAATAAGTCCCTATCAAAACACCAATCGTTAAAGTCAACGCAAACCCAAAAATCAGCTCCCCCCCCAAAAGCAGCAAGGCAAACAATACCAATAAAGTGGTCAAGGAAGTAACTAAGGTTCTACTTAACGTTTGATTCAAGGAACCATTAATAATTTCAACAGGCGTACCCACTCGCAAATTTTTAAAATTTTCACGAATACGATCAGAAACAACAATGGTATCATTCAAAGAATAACCAATCACAGCCAGCACAGCTGCTAACACTGTTAAATCAAATTGAATGGAAAAAGCTGAAAAAAAGCCTAATACAATAATCACATCATGCAACAAAGCAAACACTGCGCCCAAAGCAAATTTGAAACGGAATCTAAATGTCACGTACAACAACATAGCCCCCAGCGCAATCAACATGGCTATGCCACTTTGATCACGCAATTCTTCACCTACTTGCGGTCCTACAAATTCAATACGCCGCAATTGCACACTCTGATCTGTTTCTGCTTTCAGTGCTTTTAACTTTAATAAGATATCCTGCCCCAAACGATCTTTATCCTTTTCATTCGTCGGCGGAATGCGAATCAAAACATCTTGTGCTCGACCAAAATGTTGCACCACAACTCCGTCATACCCTGCAGCCACCAAAACTTGACGGATAGGGGCTAATTCTGCTGGGTCTTCATAGGCCACCTCGACCAAAGTACCGCCCGTGAAATCAAGCCCTAAATTCAACTGTTTTGTGAATAACGATACAATGGACAATATCACCAACAGCCCCGACAACACCGCTGCCGGTAAACGAAACTTCATAAAATCTATATTAAATTTCTTCAACGTTTGTATATTCATACTCTTACTTAATCGTAATTTTACTAAATCTTTAAAGTTTGTAGATTGCGTTTAGAAAATATTAAAGAAACCAATGAGCGTGTCCCAATAATAGCTGTAAACAATGAAGTTAAAATACCAAAGGATAAAGTGACCGCAAACCCTTTTACCGGCCCATTACCCACAGCAAATAAAATAACAGCAACAATCAAAGTGGTAAAATTGGCATCCCAGATGGTCACGAACGCCCTCTCATAACCACTTTCAATCGCCGCATGAGGACCCAGCCCTTTAGCTAATTCCTCACGAATACGCGCATAAATCAGCACATTCGCATCAACCGCCATACCCACTGTAAGCACAATACCCGCCATACCAGGCAGAGTTAATGTTGCTCCTGGAATCAAAGACATCAATGCAATTAAAATAACTAAATTAGACAACAAGGCCAAATTAGCAATCAAACCAAACATACGATAATACGCAAACATAAACCCAATCACTAACATAAAGCCCAACATAATGGAACGAAAACCAGCATCAATATTTTCTTGGCCTAAACTCGGACCAATCGTGCGCTCCTCAACAAAGTACAAGGGTGCAGCCAAAGCACCCGCTCGCAATAACAACGCCAACTCTGAACTCTCCTGCGGAGAGTCTAAACCCGTAATACGAAAGCGTGCACCTAAAGCCGATTGAATGGTTGCAACATTGATCACATATTTTTCTACCGTAGGCTCACGTACTAATTTCACCACTCCATCTTGTTTTTTCTCAACCCAGCGCGATTTATGCTCAACAAATAATACAGCCATAGGCTCACCAACGTGATCCCGAGTGACCCGATGCATTTGCTTACCGCCCTTACCATCTAAAGTGATATTAACTTGAGGACGACCGTTTTCATCATAGCTAGCTTGGGCATCAATAACCTGATTACCCGTAGCTATCACCTTACGCTTTAACAATACCGGCTCTCTTAAATCAGCTTTAAAAGGATAAAGCTCAGAAGTTCCTACAGGGCGACCGATATTGTCCGCCGTTGTTTGATTTTTCCAATCTTGCAAACGAAATTCCAAACTGGCTGTACGACCCAACACTCGCTTAGCTGTCGCTGTATCCTGCACTCCTGGCAACTCCACTACGATACGATTAGCCCCTTGCCGTTGTACCGTAGCTTCAGCAACACCCAGCTCATTCACCCGATTTCGCAAAGTTGTTAAATTTTGAGCCAATGCATATTCTTGTATTTCTTTTCGTTTGGCTTCAGTCAAAGATAAAATCCATTGCAATTGGCTCGCACGCTGTTTTTCTTCAACAGCAAACGTATTAAAAAATTGTTCTCGTAAAACAGAGCGTGCTTCCTCTTGTTTTTCTTCATTAATACTTTCATTGAGATTGACAAGCAAACGCTCGGGCAACTCAACTTTAATACTACGATAACGAATTTTTGCTTGACGAAACTGTGTGCGTAATTCGTCAGCATAAGACTCTAAACGATCGGCTGAAGCCTGCTCCATGTCAACTTCTAACAAAAAATGCACACCACCACGCAAATCCAACCCTAAATTCAATGGATGCGCCCCAAGAACACGCAACCAAGCAGGCGTCGTCGGTGCCAAATTCAAAGCCACCAAAAACTCATCCCCCAACCCTCTCTGCAACGCAGCTTTGGCCTTTAACTGGGTTTCGGTACCCTTAAAGCGCACCAAAATTGACCTGTCCTGCTGTTCTATCGCTTTAAAAGATAGGCGATTTTGCCGCAAAAGCGTCTCAACCTGCTGATGCAAATCATCATTGATACTGATAGCCGCCGTCGCCCCTGTTACCTGTAAAGCTGGATCATCTGGAAATAAGTTCGGTAAGGCATACAACACCCCCAACACCAACACCAATGCAACCAGTCCATGCTTCCACCACGGAAACTCCAATGGGATCTTGCGGTTGTTACGGTTCTCAGCCAAAGTATTAATCAATGTACTCATTTATCACTTATCTCACAGCAGGCTTTGAAGAGATGATTACCATGAAATACAATTTTCATCACTTGAGGTGACGAGAATTGTATCACTCATGGCTGTTACTGGCTAAATCGCTTTAAGCGTCCCTTTAGGCAATGTAGATGCAATTGCAGACTTTTGCACTTTCACTTCTACATTTTGTGCCAGCTCTAAAACTGCATATTGCTCATCTACCTTTGTAATTCTACCCATCAAACCTCCATTGATCACAACTTCATCACCCTTACTCAAAGACTCAATCAATTGTTTATGTTCCTTTGCACGCTTACTTTGTGGGCGCCAAAGCATAAAATAAAAGATCAGCAACATACCGCCTAGCATAATAAAAGGCGTTAAAGGATTCGGTTGGGCCGCTGCTGCAGGCGCGTTAGCAAGGGCCTCAGATATAAAAAAGCTCATAAATCGTTCACCTTGTTCAGTTTACATATGAAAATTCCAGCGCATATTATAAAGCGAGCGCTCAAACGAGCACACTCTACCTTGTTCAACAGTCAGGTGCAAACAAGGCGAAGTGATATCTTTAAAGCTATTTGATAGATTCGATGCGCTCTATGAAACGCGCCTTATATTATAATGACATTGGCACTTTCTCTGAGACTCTAACTATCGACTCGTTGTTGCTAAAGTATTTTGAGTCGGCAACTCCTGAATATTCTTCTCAATTTCTAATTTCTCACCTTCAGATAAATCAGATGATAATCGCAAGCATTGCCCAAGCAAATTCCTAATGCCATCAACATAAGTGTGATTGTCAAAAGCAGTTGGGCTTGTAGACTCATTCGTTGCATCCCAAAATACCTCTTGACTGTGAATGTACCAACAAGACGCTTTCCGCACACAATCCTTAAGCAGCTCCTTTTCTTCCGAAGATAACCTAGAAATTTCCAATAATTGATCAGCTACAAGCACAGCGTAATCAAGCGCATACAAAACAACATTACCCCACGATTTTCTTGTTACTTGAGTATGCTCCTGATCGTCAACCCCTTCTTGCAAATAAACTTTATAAGCCTGCTCAAACTTACTGGCAGCTTTATGGTAAATTTGTGCAATCTCATACAACATATACATACGATCTACAACTCGTAGTCTGCCGTCAAAACTTGTCTGTAAAGACCTTAGATTTCTCCGGCACTCAACCTCACAAACGTGCGCCTCTCCCATATTACAAAGCAGATCGCCATTAAAATAAACATTCCGTGCACGCATTGTTTCTCTATTATAACCCTCATCATTTTCTTTACCTACAAGTTCTTTAATTGCTTTCAAACACTGTTGACAAGAATCAATGCTAGATAACTTTGTGTTTTTCTGCGTTGTAAACCGCTCAACCGCGGCTCTATACCCTCTTAAAAACCCGTCCAAACCATTACTTACACTATCAACCATAAGTTACCTCACTTACTACAATTGCTTAAACTTAGAAGGTGTCCCAGAATAAAGTTTACAAGCTTCGCTCCTGAACTCGCTGCGCTCAGACATGCATCCGCTCACATTGTAAACTTTATTCTGGGACACCTCCTTATCTACCTTATTGCCCAAGAATTCTGGACAGTTCATCATTAGCCGATGATTGATTACTAGTAATACCAGCCTGAGCCAATCTTTGTGCAAGGTCTCCACCCGATTCTTCCGAAGCAAGCTCTGAAGCTGCTTCGAATTCAGCCTGTTTTTGCTTCTGACGTTCCTGAATACGAGACAGCGACTCAGCAGCTGTTTTCATTTTGCTGTTAGCCCCAAGATGCCTAGACGAAACAGAAACTTGAGCTTTTTGTACAAACTGTGTAGCCTTGACCGTATCCACTTGTTGCTCCATGCGGCGTAAGTTGGCTTTGGCTTGCGCAATGTTGCGCTTTAAAGTTTTTTCTGAGCTGGCAAACTGGTCCAAGTATTGCGTTTCATTGGTTTGCTGATTCTTTAATTCGACCACTTTTTGTGCACACTCCAAGGCAAGGTTATTATTGCCTTTTTCACTTGCTGCACGAGCGTGTTGCTCATATTCGGCTATAGATGCATTAAGATCAGCAACTTTTTGTTCAGAAAGTTTTCTCTTCGCCATAATTTGCGTTAAAGCCTGGTCTGAATTACGAAGTTCTTCTTTGGCTTCACGAATTTCTTGATCTAAAATGCGCAGCGCTTGGCTATCTGCAACTGCTTCTGCCGTTTCATTGACGCTACCCTTTATTGCGGTAACTAATTTTTTCCATACGCTCATTTTGAATATACCTCTAATCTAATTACTCTATACAAGTTTATATTAAGCTTTTAAGTGGCTTTGGTAAGCGTCCAAAAAGCCCTCAACATTTTGAAATAAGGTTTCAATTTCAATCAAAATACTTTCTGCTTTTGATTGAGAAGATAAAGAGCCAAAGGCTATGTAATACTCTGAGCCTTCTATTTCTGTAATAGCTGCAGTTGTCAGCGGAAAGAACTGATGTGTCTTTAAAATCTCTTCATTTAAGGCAGCAGGGTCCTTGACTTGTTCTTTACCGAAGAGTATGGCTTCAACAATGATTTGCTCGCCACTAATGGCTAAAAAAGCTTCAATACCATCTGGATTAGTAATGCATAAACAGTTATTTTCACTGGTAACGGCAATATCTTCTTGCTCTGTTAACAGCTGCTTTAGGGGTTCAATCTCCCAAGTCATTGTATCTCTCCTCTAAACTAATGGGGTGTGAACGCTGCGTTAGGCAAGTTATGATACTGAATGCACCCGCCATCTTCAATAGTAGTTTATATGATTTTAATGTAAAGTATATTTTGCATTTGATAATTACTTTAACTTAGTATAGTTTTAGGAGACTATGAGTATCAGTGAACTTAAAACTTTACACTGGCGTCGGCTGGTTTCTCGCCTAATCAAAGCTGAGATGTCAAAAAGAGGCGTCAAATACCTAGAATTGAGTCGGCGGCTTGAGTCGTTTGGTATTGTGCAAAGTGAAGACAATTTACGCAATAAAATTAACAAAGGTATCCTCGGTGCGGATTTGTTGTTGGCTATTATTGTTGCTCTAGATGTGAGAAGCTTAGGCAAGGAACTTTTGCTGGACATTTTGTCCGGCATTGACAAAAGTAATTGATAAAAGGTTGATTTATGCCTTAAGGCTCTTATAAAATCTGTATATTTACTCAGGTTTTTAGATCATACTATGGCAACAAAAGGCTCTCAAGTCACTTTTATTAATCCACGTGTAGATTATGCATTTAAACGTATGTTTGGTTCAACTGAGCACCCTACGGCATTATTAGAATTACTCAATGGCTTGTTTGCTTCTACAGGTGATCCTAGCCTGTTGGAAGTTACGGTATTAAACCCCCAGCTGGATCCTGAACATGTCCAGGATAAAAGTTGCATTTTGGATATTGTAGCCAAAACAGATACAAAGCAATTAATCAATATAGAAATGCAAATAATTAATCACAGTGATTGGGTACAACGCAGTTTATATTATTGGTCGAAGCTTTATCAGCAGCAATTGACAAAGGGTAGCGCTTATTACAAATTGAAACCGACATTAAGTATAAGCTTTTTAGATTTTGAATTATTTGAAAGGGGCAGCCCATTAAGTATATACGAACTCAAAGAGAGGTCGGATAATCAGGTTTTAAAACCATCATTGCAACGGTTATACTATATTGAACTACCAAAAATGCATCGATATAGAGCACAGTTAGCTGAGTCATTTAAGCCATGGGTGGACTTGTTAACAGCAAGAAACGAAAGAGATATCAAGCAATTAGAAGGTTCTACAGCAATAGAAGAGGTGAAAAAAATGCTGGAACAAATCAAAGAGAACACAAATGAGCGTTTTGCCTACTTAGCACGAGAAAAGTATTTATCTGACTATCAGTCTGATATTGAAGGGGCCAGAGAACAAGGGAGAGAACAAGGGAGAGAACAAGGGAGGTATGAAACTCTTAAAGAGGCAGTGATTAGCCTGGCTGAGCAGAAGTTTGGTTCTATACCGAAATCAACATCGGAACTTATTGAGTCTGCATCAGACAAGCGCTTACGAATATGGTTACAAACTTTACTGGTCTCTTCGTCGTTAGACGAGTGGCTGGATCATTAAAAAAGTTGTACTTTCATATGTGTGAGAATAAAGGCTTAAATTATGAAATACTCAGTGATAGCAGTTACTGAACGTGCCATTAAAAAAGTAAAGAAATTAAAAGCAGAAGAGGGAAACGATACTCTAATGTTGCGCCTGTATATCACTGGCGGAGGCTGTTCAGGATTTTCCTATGGTTTTAGCTTTGAAGAAGAAAAACGTGAAGACGATACCATCATAGAAAATGACAGCGTGGTTTTACTGGTAGATGCTTTGAGTATTCAGTATTTAATGGGTTCTCAAGTGGACTATCTAGAGAACTTACAGGGCTCGCGCTTTGTCGTCAACAACCCTAATGCTGTTACAACTTGCGGTTGCGGCTCCTCTTTCTCTATATAAACAGGAATTTATTTCGTGCTTGTTCCTTATTCATCGTTAGCCTTTACGCGGCCATCCGTGGTCGCGAGTTACTTGCGTGATGATCGAGGTGGCCGAAAACGATGAATAAGGCCACTTTATTTTAGCTTTCATAAAGGTTAAGCTGATAATTCAGAGCTTCTTTGCCTGGATCAATAATCTCCAAAGTGAGATGTAGAGGTTGTTTTGAAGGCATAAGTTGTAAATTTTTGAGTTTTCGGGTTCGATACTCCTCTGGATGGAACTTCCTTTTTGCGACTTCTTTTCCATCTAAATTGGAAAAACTGAGCTCTAAATCAGGAAAGGGTTGAGGGTAGCTGGCATCATTAAGCAAAATAATATCTATTGTCAAAGCACTTTTAATAGAGTTATGCTCTCGGACTTCGAAGTTGGTTGCCTGTAAAAGGGATATGTCTTTTCTTACAGGCAAAGTGCAACCTGCAATCTCACAGACCAAACGATACCAAGGCCTCACTGTAGGATTTTTAGACAGATGCTCAAAGTTATAAATTGCATATTGAAAGCATAGAGTTAATATTGCTATTGAGCTAATGATCCAGTAACGTTTATTGGCTGTAGAGTGTGTTTGTGAGGTTTGATGCACAGGCTCAAATTCAGCTTCAATCTCAAGATCTGTAATTAATGGAGTAGGTGTTATAGCGTTTGATTCTGCTTGCATTGATGCCTGCTGATCAATTTTCTGTTTTGCTTTTTGCTCGCTCAAGGGAATAAGCTGTAGGTCTTTTAGTGTGGGTTCTTGGTCAGAAACTTTGTTTGCAACCATCTTTGGTGTTTTGGCGATAGCTTCTTGTATGTTACTTGCAATATGTTTTGATTGGTTGTCCAGTTCTTGCAAAATACTTTTGGACCATTTCTCATTGAGCATATTATTGTTTTTAGGTTTTTGTTTTTCAGTTTCTACTGACGCTATGTGCGGCACAATTTTTAGTTGCGACGTTGCCTTTAAAGGTGATTTTGCTGCTTCAGACTGAGCTTCTTTTTCATTTTCTTCTTCAAGAATTTTTTTAGCCCAAGACTCATTTTCAATTTCTTGCTCTCCCGTTGGAGCAGTATATTGAAAGTGAGAGGTTTTACGTTTATCGTAATCTGGCAGATTTAAAAAAGAGTCGCTGAGCTCATCATCTAATCTAGGAAGCTCATGCGGATTTGATGGCTGTATTGTATGGTTTTTTTGCGTTTTTTTGAGAATACCTTCATCATCTGGATTTAAATATTCAATTTTCTCCGCTGGTATTGGATCCGTATCCTGATCAGGCTCTTCTTCTAACTCAGCAAGCAAGTCTTTTGCCCATTGGTCGTTTTGCACAGTTGAAGGTCTCTCTGTGGATTTTGGGTTTTTAGTTAAATCCAGCTCTGATGCGAAGTAATTATAAATTTCATTAACATCAGTACTCATAGCCTTACTCCAATGAGGCTTTTCTACTGAAGGCGAAGTCAGGTCGGCTTGTGGGCTATAATCTGAGTTTTTTGCTTGCGGTTTTGTCATTTGCTTTTTAGAGGTGTGAGCGAAAGAGGGAGTAGGAACAGAGGTGACATCAGGCAGCTCATGTGAACTTGGAATGTGTTCTCTGGCATTAAATACAGTCATACAAGAGCCACAGCGTACAGCACCTTTAGCTGTTTGGAGCTGTTTTTCATTTACCTTAAATAAAGTTTGGCAGTTAGGGCATTTTGTTAACAGTTGTTGCATACACTGGTTTTCCTTAATTTATTGCTCTAAGTACCTGTTTTAGGAAGTATAGATTCTATTATATAGATTTGCCTGAGAGTAGGGTCCATTCTTCAAGACTAAAGTCTTGATTTATTTGAAATCGATCTTGATACTCAGTGATTACCTGTAATTTTTGTGTGGTCAGCAGCCCAGAGAGCGCAATTAAGCCTCCCGGCTTTATGAGTACATGAAACTTTTCTTTTAACTGTAAGATTGGGCCAGCTAAAATATTGGCAATTAGGATATCACCAGGTAGTGCAGGGGCTTGTGAGGGGGGTAATATTTGTATTTTATTGTTAACGCAATTTTTAGCCGCATTGTTTGCGGTAGCAGTTAACGCTTGCGGATCGGTATCGATCGCAAATACTTTCGCAGCCCCCATAAGGGCTGCTGCTATGGACAAAATGCCAGACCCACAGCCGTAGTCGATCACACTTTTTCCTTCGATGGCTTGTTCACTTAACCATTGTAAGCATAAAGCTGTAGTTGGGTGAGAGCCTGTGCCAAAGGCCAGACCCGGATCTAAGATCAAAATCTTACCACACATTTGATGTTGACCATATAAATGTGAAGGCATTATTGCGAGCTTTGAGTTGATTTGTATAGGGCTAAAATATTTGAAACATTCTGTTTCCCAAGCCTTGTTTTCTAAAGATTCAAAGCGACACTGATTAACATGAAATTCTGCCAGTAGAGCAGAAAGTCTATTTTTTTGTTCAGGTTTAGCAAGCTTTTTGTTTTCAAAAAGGGCGCATAAATGTATTTCGTCCCACAGGGGAAAGCAATTGGGGTCAGGTTCCCACAAGGAGGGATGGTCCTCTGGCTCTAATAAAGTGATAGCACACGCGCCTTGCTGCTCAAGCATTTCTTCAATACAAGCCAGTTGCTTTTGATCAATACAGATCTTTAACTGTATCCAAGTCAGTGTTTCTGTTGAGCTTGTTTTCATTGATTAATTATCCAAAAAATGAATGTTAATGTCACCTTTTTGGAAATTCGTATTTGATAAAATGCGTTCTTTGTGTAAATTAATATTGCTTCTTATGCCATCTATAACCAGTTCGTCAAGTGCATTTTGCATGCACGTTATGGCTTGCTCTCTATCGTTGCCTATTGTGATTACTTTTGCGATAAGGGAGTCATAATAAGGTGGTATGGTGTAACCCGTATAAAGGTGAGAATCCACTCTCACACTTGGACCACCTGGAGCGTGATAATAACGAATCTTACCAGGGCAAGGTAAAAAGCTTATTGGATCTTCTGCATTAATACGACATTCAATAGCGTGACCTTTTAGTTCGATACTATCTTGTTCAAGGGCAAGTGATTCACCTGCACAAACTTGTATTTGTTGTTGCACCAAATCAATCCCTGTGATCATTTCAGTCACACAGTGTTCCACTTGAATACGAGTATTCATTTCAATAAAAAAGAATTTTTCTTGCTCATAAAGAAACTCAAAAGTACCCGCCCCTTTATATTTCATCATTGAGCAAGCTTTAATACATGCCTGTTCAATGGTGGTTAATTTTTTTGGGTTAACATTATAAGCAGGGGCTTCCTCTAATATTTTTTGATGCTTTCGTTGAATGGAGCAATCTCGTGAACCAAGATGGATGGCATGGCCGTTTCCATCTCCTAACACTTGAATTTCGATATGCCTGGGGTTTTCTAGAAATTTTTCCATATACACTGAATTATCACCGAAACTTTTTTCTGCTTCAGCTTGAGTGACATAAATAGCATTACTTAAGTTCTCTGCGCTTTTAACAATACGCATGCCTCGCCCACCTCCGCCAGCAGCAGCTTTAATCATAATGGGGTAGCCTATCATTTTAGCCATATCCGTATTATGTTTGCTGTCATCAGATAAAATACCATCGGAGCCTGGAATGGTAGGTATACCAACTTTTTTCATTGCCTTAATGGCTGAAACTTTATGCCCCATTTGACGAATGCAGTCAGCGCTTGGACCAATAAAAACAAAGCCGCTGTTTTCAACAGCTTCGGCAAAACTCGGATTTTCTGCAAGAAAGCCGTAGCCAGGATGTATCGCTTCTGCCCCTGTGACTTCAGCTGCACTGATGATAGCTGGAATATTTAAGTAACTTTCTTTTGCATCAAAAGGCCCGATGCAGACAGCCTCATCAGCTAAGCGCACATGGAGCAAATCTCTATCAGCTTTCGAGTAAACAGCTACTGATTTAATCCCTAGGGCTTTACAAGCTCTCAATATACGTAAAGCAATTTCTCCGCGATTAGCAATAACAATTTTTTGGAACATGGTGATAAATTGACCTTAATTTGTCAAGCACCAGACGTGCTAAACAATGGTGAACATGGCTTGATCGAACTCAACTGGAGCCCCATCTTCTACTAAAATAGTCTCAACAGTCCCAGCCTTGTCTGCCTCTACAGGGTTCATCATTTTCATCGCTTCTATAATACAAAGGATATCCCCTGCTTTGACGGCTTGGCCTACTTCAGTAAAGGGTGGGGAGCCAGGAGATGGAGAGCGATAAAAAGTACCAACCATAGGGGAGTTGATAGCATGTCCCGTACGTTGAGGTTTGATTTGAGTGGCTTTACTACCAGCTTCTTGCTGTGTACCCACTGATGTATTAGTATTGCTATTGTTTGATGTGCTCGTAGCAGCCATAACGTGTGTGTGTTGTGGATGCCTAGCAATGCGTACAGATTCCTCTCCTTCTTTAATTTCTATTTCATCAATGTTGGACTCTTCGAGCAGTTCGATCAGCTTTTTGACTTTTCTAATATCCATAGTTTTCTCTAGTATAGTGCGTTATCTTAATTTAGGAGTTGTTATGTGTGCCAGTGCAGCTTGTAGGGCTAATGTGTACCCAAGAGGGCCAAAACCCATAATGACACCTAACGCAATGTCTGATAAAAAAGAGCGCTTGCGAATCTCTTCTTTACGAGCGTGGGTGTTGCTTAGATGGACTTCGATAAAAGGCACTTTTATGCCTAAAAAAGCATCTCTTAACGCTATGCTGGTATGTGTAAACCCAGCGGGATTGATAATAATAATATCAACATGATCCTTTGGGGCCTCTTGAATCCAATCAATAAGTTGGCCTTCATGATTCGATTGCTTAAATGTTAAAGAGAAGCCTTTTGGCAGTTGATCAATTAATAGCTGCTCTATCTCTACCAAACTTAAATGTCCATAAATGTCTGGCTCTCTTTTCCCAAGCATATTGAGGTTGGGCCCATTGAGAACGAGTATATTTAGCATACGAACCCTTAAGTTATGTGTGCATACTTTTAGCCTGACCAGGCTCATGAATAAGAAACAAGAGTCTACCCGAAATGCTTCAATATGTCCATTTATACGAAGTTAGCAGCTGATTTGCTGCAATTGTTAACATTTTTAGTGGAGGCTGTATAATAGCTAAAACTAGGAAAAACTGAAATCGCTTATAAGCTCTGTTAAAGTCGGTGGTGGAGGAGAGATTACTTCACTTTTTTCCCATAATTTCAAAACATCAAGCTTTCCCCTCAAGAAGTCGCCATGTGAGGGACCTTTATAAAGTGACTTATCTTTAATAGAGTCAAAATCGGTCACTTTGATATCATAAATTTCTAAGTGCTTCAAAATCTCTAAAACAAGCATTTTGTCTTCTTTTGGAACAACAATTAATCTGATATTTAACCTCTTAGCTGCCACCTCCACCCTGAAGAATTGACCACGCCCACGAAAAATATAATCCTCTCCTTTATACCTACCATCTCTTTCTTCATTGTACTTGATTACCAATTCATTTTCACCAAAAACAAGTGCTGGCATATAAGCAAGCTTTCTTAACTCCAAATCATTTGCTTCTAAAAAAACAGCCCGCTCTGTATAATTACAGCATGCATGTAGAGTCCAGGCATCTTGCGATGCGCCTAATGGTGCAACACTTACGTAATCTGCATTCAGTTCGGTTACGCCCCCTGATTCCCCCGTTATTATGGGAATACCAAGCTCCCTTGCTTTAATACCGGGCAATAATTGTTTATTTGAAAACAACAGTGCAAACAGTACTGAGGCAAATTTTGTTCCATGACAGACAGATAAATAGCTCTTTTTATTATTCAAAAACTTAGGTCGCATATCGATAGCTTCACCAGGATAGTTGCTACGATAATCTTGAACTGAACTTCCATTCCGCTCCATTAGCTCATTAACTCTATCCACATAATCAACACTGACTGTCCCATATATATTTTGAACTACTTTTCTAATAGCTTCTATGTAATTCGAAAAATCTGTAAAGTCCATTTTGTCTCGTAATTGCTTACGCGCCAACCGAATATATTTCTCAGCTTCTTGAAGCAGGCTATCACTTTTGTTAATATTCTCTAAATTAGCACTTTCTTCAGAAGGCAATCGTAAGTTAATGCCCTGTCCCGCACGAGGAGAGACAAGGTTTTCTTCGTTCGTAGGTGAGTTCCCTCCAGCATCTCTTCCTATGCCTAGAATTGCACCCAGAAAAAATGGGCAGCAGTTTTGTATATATGAAGTTTTCAATATCAGCCAGCTCCTATCATATTATTATTGTGTTAAGCTCCTCACATTGTAAAAAAATTTAACCAAGTCAGTCAAAAACAATTAGCTAAGCATCACCCTACGAAATAAACTGTATGTATCTTTTTAATCTTTAGCCAAATAAGTTTTCAAGATCATTCATACTCAGATCTTCTAAATCTTGTTGATGCAAATCGTCTAGAACCTCAGTTTGTTTTGCTTTGGAATTTTGGAGTTCAATAATTTTTTCTTCTATTGTATTTTCACAAATCAACTTGTAAACAAATACATTTTTTTCTTGTCCTATCCTGTGTATACGATCAATAGCCTGCTGCTCTACTGCAGGATTCCACCAAGGGTCTAATAGAAAACAATAGTCCGCTTCGGTAAGATTGAGACCAAAACCTCCTGCTTTCAAGCTTATAAGAAAAAAATGAGTGTCTGGAGAATTTTTAAAATGATTGACAACTTCACTACGATTCTGAGTTGCTCCATCTAAATAAGCATATCGGAAACCTTTTTCTTCAAAACTTTGACGGATGATGTGTAGAAATTGAGAAAATTGAGAGAAAAATAAAGCTTTATGGCCAGATTCAACTAGAGTCTTAGCTTTGCTGACAATGTATTCCAATTTGCTGGAAGTTTTCACATGATCGTTTTCTTTTTCTATCAAATGAGTATCACAGCATATTTGTCTAAGCCTTAAAATACCCTCTAAAAAAGTTAAGCGAGCCTCAACCGTATTGTTTTTTAACTTTTGTTGTTCTAACTGATTCAAATAATATTCATGTGTCGCATGATAAAGACTTCGCTGATGATCACTTAGAGAGAGCTTGACTATTTGAATATCTTTTTCTGGAAGTTCGGTTAATACTACTGATTTTAAACGGCGAAGAATAAGAGGCTTGATTGAATTGACAAAAGATCGAATTTGATTTTTTGAATCTTCTAAATCAAGCATTGTTAAATTTTCAGAAACCAGGCCAGGATTTAAAAAATTGAATAATGAAATCAAATCTCCCAGATGGTTTTCAATAGGTGTGCCCGTTAAGGCCAAGCGATACTTTGCGCGCAAACGCTTAATCGCTTGTGACGTTTGGCTGACTGGGTTTTTTATAACTTGTGCTTCATCCAAAATAATGGAATCAAATTCAAAATGTTCTAGTAAATCAATATTGCTACGTACAGTACCGTAAGATATCAGTAAAAGATCATATGCAGATTGAATGATTGATAGTTGTTTTAACCTATTGCTTGATAATGTGAATACCTTTAGCTCTGGAGCAAATCTTGTTGCTTCTTCTAACCAATGATGCACCACTGTTTTAGGAGAGACAATTAGAGTAGGTTTAGGATTAGTTATACCTTGTTTTTCCAGGCGCAATTGTTCCAGAAAGGCAAGCACTTGTACGGTTTTTCCTAAACCCATATCATCGGCGATGCAACCCCCTAGCTTCATCGATCTTAAAAAATTCAGCCAACCTAGGGCAAACTGTTGATAATTACGCAAAGTAGCTTTAAATGTATGAGGTGCAGCTTTAGGTTGGATACCATCAAAAGCAGAAAAGGTTTCACAAAATTTTTTAAAAGGTTCATCTTTGTTAATAATCTGATCATCTTGGTCAGATAAATTGTTAAAATGTGTAGCCGCCGCAAAAGGAACTTGCCAATCTTTATCAGTCACACAACCAAAACGAGAGAGTTCCAAAAGTTGCTGATACCATTTTTCTGGTAAAAGTCCAATACTGCCATCGTCCAAAATAATAAAAAGAGATTTCTTTTTAAGCATCATAATCAGCTGCCAAGGTGATAAGACCTGTTGGGATTTAGGTACTTCTAAGCTGGCTTCAAACCAATCGATTTTAGATGTTAAGTTGATAAAAAAATCATCCAGTATTTTGATTTTTAAATTTTCAGCCCACACCCCCCAATTCTTTTCAATCAATCGATATAGATTCTCAAGTAGATTTGGAGTTTTAAAGTAAAAAGACTGAGCGTGATCATTAAAGACTATGCCTTCGAATTGTTCAAGATATCGTAAATATTGATTTTCTTGTTTTTTATCTCTGAGCTGTAATTCTATAGCAATATTTTTGTTGTCAATATCCCATTGTTGATTAACCGTTAAAGTTTGTGGACTGGGGCTGTTTTGGTGACAATCTGCTGGAAAGTCCTGGTGTTTATATTTGAAACTAAGAATACCACTGACATGTGATTCCGAGTTGGCTGTTGTCAGCCCATCGGGCAAGGTTTTTAGATACAGTGTTGGCATTGGTTGTTGGAGGGTTTGATGCAAAGTAACGTTCTCTGGTAGATCACAATTGAGAAAACCTAATTGCTGTGATAGATAAAACATTACATCAGATAACTCTGACTTGGGAATTATAACAGGCCCTGCTCTTAAAAGCGCATTAGCCACTGGAGCATAAGTAATATTATCACAGTAAAACAGCGTGCCATTTGCTATAAATAATTCACAAGGCAGCGCACATGCCACATCCCATAAATCTTGTCTTACTTGACTATCTGATACAAGCTCACCATACTCATTGACTGCTTCGAAAAAATAAGCCCAAAGTCTCCAGTTCTCATTGGTTTCACAACCGATGCTGGGCTTGAATTGAAATATTTTATTTTCATCAACAGTCAATGGTTGCAATTGGTCTTGCGAGTTTTTGAAAAACAACTTATTCGTTGCAGATAAACGTAGTATTTCATTTTGCAAATAATACTGACTGAGCCTAATACTGGTCACTTCACGCACATCATCATAGTGCTCAGAATGTAATTGCTCAATGAGGTTTTGATCGGAAGAACTCAGATGCTCAACTTTAAACTTTAATTTAGAAGTAAACAGTGGAGTCAAAGGCTCCGTTTGTTGGGAGTAAAGGTTTTTAACATACAAATTTAACTTTACGATGCCTTCCAGACAAACTGTCTCAATATCTAATTCGAAGATAATTTGATTTTTATAATGTTGATTATCCGTATTAATACCATGTTCAAGAAACAAGGGTTCGTATTTGTAATCCATTGACTTTATTTGTAGTTTCTCTTGCCAACTACCGTGTTCTTGTCCTTTTTCAGCCTGATTTGAACCTTCAGAGAAATTCAACTTTTGCAGCAGGCTGTTACTAAAAGGTGTCGGTGTTTGCTTATTTTTAGGCATATTGATACCCTTTCAGAATTTAAGGAGGTGTCCCAGAATAAAGTTTACAATGTGAGCGGATGCATGTCTGAGCGCAGCGAGTTCAGGAGCGAAGCTTGTAAACTTTATTCTGGGACAC
>JANQJO010000129.1 GCA_028281605.1 Pseudomonadales bacterium | reverse complement strand
CAAAAATTACTCAAAGAACAAGATATGAACAGAATATTGTGCATTGTTTGATCAAAAATAGACGGTTGAGAAGCACCTAACCGTCATTTACGATCATAGGATGGCAGTTAGAGCTGCTGATCAAAGCGGCAAAACAATCACTTAATCTAAATCAAATTTCATCTGAAAATGAAAAAATCATCATTAATCTTTGTATTGCAAAACTGATTGCTCTCACTTTATCTACGAACAGTCTGATTAAATAATCAGTTATTCTATACGATGAATAATTTGAGAAAAGCTACGATGGGGAAAAAATAAACTACATTTAGATGACACTGAAGAAGCACCTGTACTGCTTCACCCGAGAAGATGGCTCAGAGATACCAAAGTAAGGTTATGGCCCTCACAGCAGCGTTAAATAAGGAAAGCGAGCGGGGAGAAGCGGCAAGCCTATTGCGTAGCCTGATTGATCAGATTGTGTTAACACCGAAAGGCAATGGTGAGTATTCTATTGATCTTCACGGTGATCTGGCTGGCATCCTGAGAATTGCAGCAGGTAAACAGAAGAAAATTGATCAGTACGACCCGATTTTACAGCAGACCAAAATGATGACTGGTTATGATATGAGCGAATCAAATATTCAGCAGGAAGCGGACGAAACTATGTGTTTCTCTTCTCTGGAAATACCAGAAAACCACCAGAACCTTACAGAAGCTGCTTTAATAGCCTCCTGCAAGGACAAAGTGGTAGCGGGGGCTGGATACCATCTTATCCGACTCTTTCAGAAAAGAGACCATTCCACACTACTCAGAGCAATCTAACTCATTGATCTATATAGCGTTTATTACTACAGATCGACAAAGCTAACCCCTTGCTCTCAATTCAAGGCGAGGCAGTGTAACAAAGGACATATTGGGAAGGCAAGCTAATCAAGGGCTTACGGTTGATTATTGGCTAGACAGCCCATATCTATTGGTTGTATGAATGACGTATCGTTGATTAAAACCCCCAACATACAGTTAGGGTAAATAGCTAGGCAACATAATGGATAAAAAACAAGGCCATCTGGAAATGATACAAGGGATAGTCAATAGACTATCCCACAATTCGTTTTTATTAAAAGGCTGGACAGTTGTACTAATTTCAGCACTTTTTGCTCTAGGAGCGAAGGACAAAAATCTATTATTTATTTACCTTGCCTATTTTCCATCAATCGCTTTCTGGTGTTTGGACGGTTACTTCCTTTGGCAAGAAAGGTTATTTAGAGCACTGTACGATCACGTAAGGAAACTACCTGATGAAGAAATTGATTACTCGATGAATGTTTCCAATGCAGAAATAAGTGGTATTGATTGGCCTAGTGCATTTTTGTCAAAAACACTTCTTGCCTTTCACGGTGTCATTCTAATTTCAATAATAATCGTTATGCTTATATCAATGTAAGGAGAAGACATGGCAAGAAAAGTATTTTTCAGTTTTAAATACAAAGACGTTTCAAGAGCTATGGTAGTAAGAAATAGCTGGGTAACTCAAGGAAAGCAAGCGGCAGGCTTTGTGGACGCGGCTGACTTTGAAAAAATCAAACGTCAAGGTGATCAAGCGATAAAGCGTTGGATTGATAGCCAGCTAAACGGAACATCCGTAACCGTAGTTCTTGTGGGCCAGCATACTTGTAGTAGCCGTTGGGTTAAGTACGAAATCGAGAAAAGTATTGAAATTGGTAATGGCTTGCTTGGTATAGACATAAGCAAAATCAAAGACCTTCAAGGCAACACAAGTGAACGATGCGGAGAAATCCCAAAAGGTTATAAATTTTATCTTTGGAATAAAGATGATAGCTATAACAACATGGGTGATTGGATAGAATCTGCTGCTAGAGCTGCTGGCAGGTAGAGCGTCCCTGCTCACATATACCTATTAATCAGGCTGGCAGCTTGTACCTATCACGTCATTGGTTCCACTTGGATTAGTCATCGTACCAAGGAAGCCGGAAGTTGTACCCAATGACACATCGTTAGAACTGTCTGTTCCGTCTGAATCAAAGCTAAGTGTAAAACTGGCATTTCCACCTGAAACAGAAATTGAGTTTTCAGTACGTGTTCCGGTCAATTCCGTTTCATCGCCTCTCAGAGTAACCATTACACCTGTAACAGAATCATCATCCAGAATGTCCAGCGCCACCAGTCCGGTATCATCCGCAGAGAAATCCATACCTTGCAGGTTGAAGAATCCTGACAGGCGATAAACCGTATCTTCATGCCCCCCAATCCTCTCACCTTCAAATGTACCAGACTCATTTGTTAGGCCATTATTCCAGTTTCCATTTGCAATTACTCGGTAGTCTTCAAGGTCGCCTGTAAATTCCGCTCCACTAGATACCACACCTGACAAGAATTGCTTATCACTGTCAAAGGTAAGCCCTTGTTGTGGGGCGACTCCAAGGACAATATTTTCATCGGTACTGAACACCAGCGCACTTGTAACCCCTACCCTTGGGGTAGTGTCACCGAATACTAACGGGTCGTAGCGCTCATGCTGAACCCATAACAGATAGCTGCCGTTATCCTGGCCGCTGAATGTTCCTTTGAAGACACCGGACGACAGACAGGCCAATGTACCTTCAAGATGCGCCTGCGCTTCGCTTGCGGAAGGTAGAACAGGAGTTCGATTATCCACGGCTGCAACATCAGAAATGATCGTAGCTAAATCTGCTTCAAAGTCCGAGCTGGTAAAATCAATCTGAGTCCAGTTCTCAGCCATGACCTGGACTTCACTAGAAATAGCAATCCCGTTAGAGCTGTCATTATCTGTATCCAGCATTAACAAAAATCTCACAATATTCTGTGTGTCCGGCATGGAGCTATTAGTACCCGTTAGATCCACTGGACTGATAATGTTGCCACCTGCTACTGCTCCAATTTCGACAGCCCCCACAGAGAAAGTCACATCCACGCCTTCCTCATAGCTGAATGTACCTTCATTATCGGTAGTTCCGGTTTGATCACCGGAGCTGAAGCCCAGCCCCTCAACTACCGCGTCAATGAATCGACCTTCAAAAACCTGTGTACTCGGTGTTGGATTGGGTGTACTACCACTGTTACCGCTACCTCCGCCACCGCCACAAGCGACCAAAAGACATAGCGAACTGGTCGCCACTAAGGTTAAAACTCGCATATCACACTCCAAATGTCAGAAAAAAGAAAGAAAACGCCCAATTACGCAATATATAGCGTACCGTAACGCAATATATTTCGCAATGATCCTCCTAACATTTGGAGGGTGTTATGAGTGAAACCGTAAAAAAAGCCTTTGGGGATGATTTAACGCGAATCAGGAACGAAGCAGACAATACGCAGGAAGGTGTATCAATGGGTTGCGATATGTCCTTGCGTTACTACCAGTATCTTGAAAAAGGCGACAATAACCCGACCATGATTACGTTATTCAGGCTGGCGGACACGCTAGGCTGTGAACCATACGAACTGATTGAATCGGCATGGAAGGTCTGGAAAAAAGAAAACCGTAAAAAGCGTAAATAATGGAATCGCTAGTAATGAGTCCGTTACTAGTGATTCCAGATTGAGGATAAAAATCGCAGTAAAAGGATATGTCCGTATTCGCCTATAAATGCCCATACAGTGGCAAAAGGGTTATGGGCTAGGCAATGGCAAAATTTTGCGGCTTTCCCACTTAGCCACTAGCTCTAGTGTAAATGGATAGCGTTTAGACGCTGCCGATTATGCTGCGCTTTCGACATTTGACTTGTAATATTTTGCTAAGCCTATTTATGTATCCGTTAGCAGAATCAGTAAATAGATATTTTGTTCTGGCACCTTGTCTCGCAGAAACTTATGAGCGACTAGCTCATTCCTTTTGGTGGTGGGGTATGGGTTTTTGCGTTAGCAAAAAGGGAGCATTCCGTTAGGAACTTTTTATACTTATTGCGTAGCAATTCCTTTGTTTAGTTCTAATTCAATAAATTTCATGTTCTTATTCAGGGCAATTTTTATCTTTGTTTATCAGGCTCTTATTCAAAGAAATACTACATTTTGTCACGGAAAAACTACATATAGTCACAGTAAAACTACATCTTGTCATTTACCTGCTACGTTTTGTCACGGAAAAACTACATTTTGTCACATCAAACAAAGACTCAATTTTATAATTATTTTTACTACTACACTTTGTCACACACTATATACCCATAATTTCAATCAATAAAATTACTATTTAACAGTATGTTAGCACCCCCTCTATTGAGTTAATGATTTTTAAAAACTACATTTTGTCACATCAGTAGTTTTTGTGAATTATCAGTAGCATAGAGATTTAAACAGACCTGCTTAGGTTGTGTAACTACTACATTTTGTCACATCACTTTTTTATTGCTACATAAATAAAAATTGTGGTAGTAGTTTTGAATGGAAAAAGAATTACGCACCATAGATATCAAATCAAATGACAAGACAATAATCAAAGCTGGCGAGCTTGTAGATGTTATTGAAGTTACACCACTCACTCTAAATGCTAGAAAAACATATAACCTACTTATAGATAATGCTGGTAAAAATATAATTGAGCCAATTGAACATTCCATTGAAAAATCGGAATTACAGTTTTCCAGAAGAGGTGATGAACGAGTAGATGACTCTATAGAACGCTTAATGGGAGCGATAGCAAAAATTAAAACGGAAAGAAATGGTGAACCAGCAATTCTCCGAGTCCAGCTATTAGGCCGAAATGTAGAGCATGTCCGCAATGATGGTAAATTTTATTACACCTTTGATCGTGAACTAAGAGAAGCATTGGCTGACAGCACCGTGTTTGCAAGATTGACGAAAGATGTAATGCTCAATTTCAAAGGTAAGTATGGATTGGCTCTCTATGAACTAGGGGCAAAACGGTATAACTTACAAAAAAATAGCGAGGAATTCAGCGTTGACGAATTTAGAGGTTTACTTGGTGTAGCAAAAGATAAATACAAAACCTGGGATAATCTCAATAGAAGAGTTATTCGACCAGCCGAAGATGAAGTAAATCAATTATCTATAAAATTCAAAGTAAAAGTTTCACCTATTAAACGAGGCAATAAGGTGGAGCGAGTAAAATTACAATGGTGGAGAACATCACCAGATGGAGAGGAAGCTGCCATTAAGGAATTATCGAATACAAGTCTAGGAAGAAAGGCACGAAGGGAAAATTCCGTTGAAAAAATGTCTCCTGCCAATGTAGATTCCATTGAAATTGGTCGCTTACTTTCTGTAGAAGCACAAGAATCTGCAACAGAGATATTATTGAAAGGCAATAGAAACTATAGCCTTTGGTCTGCAATTGATGAATGGGAATTTCGATTCGCTGACAAACAACCACCAAACAATCCAGATGCAGCATTTATCGCATTTTGTAGAGTGCTGGCTTCCGAACCCTCACATTCTAATTCAAGCGATGATTTTCAAAAACTAGAAGATAAGTTGCTAATAGATGATAGTTAGTGATTAACGATTTGATCTGCGTTACCCACAAGGTCGTAAAATTGCTTTTCCAAGTCTTCCATGTTTTCTTTTTCTATCAATGCAATTATCGCCAACTCCAATGTTTGGGTGTCATACTTCCCTAGTTGCGCTCCAATATCCTGAAAAAGCTCTTTCATTCCTACTCTACATTTTCCCCCAAATTGAGCCGTATATGGACTTACCTTTCTTCGTTTCTTTGGCTCCCTGCTTATGAATCCTGCTTTTTTAGCTTCTTCAATAATTATTTCACGCTGTTGATTTGTAATCTCTGGGCTTGTTTTAACACCTACAATTTCTTCAATATCAACACCTGTCCTGATTTCACCATCATCGGTAGCTTCTTCTTCATCAAAATTGAATTTAGCTCTTTCCCTAACCATTAGCCACCGCCTTTAACTCCACTGAATTCTTAATTTTCCATTTCACTTCCTCTGCAAAGCTAAACGCATTTTCAGCCGCCTTTTCAATACCAGAGACCTCTTTTGGATTTAGGTCGTTTACCGTCCCGCCAAATGACCGAACAGCTCTAAATGCTTCACGATCAATTAGAGATACCTCAAAAGAATCTATACCAGCTTCTTTAAATTCGTTCATAATGAATTTTAGTGTCCTAGGTGTGATTGCAGGATTGGTTCTTGTAAAAAGTACAGAAAAAGGAATCTCACGATTAAGAGCCTTGCTTTGTCTTTTTATTAACTTGATCGTTTTAACCGCTTCATCTGCATCATCCTGTGAGCCTTGGCATGGAGCTATCACGAGACTTGATCTGCTGATAGCATGAGCTACAGCTAAACTTGCCGTTCCCTCAAGATCAACCAGAACAAACCCATATTTCTCAGAAGCTTGGTCAATATCATCAAGTATCGTTTCCTCTGTTGAGTTTTGAACCAAGAAGATATTATCAGGACATCCATCTTTAAGCGCCCATTTTGCACTGTGCTGGTTAGGGTCGGCATCAATTAAACAAACACCAATATTTTTTTCTTTTCCTTGTCTAGCCAGTTCAGAAGCCAGCGCAATACAACCTGTCGTTTTTCCTGCACCTCCCTTACTAGATGCAAAAGCTATTACAGTCATGTTGACCTCCTTAAATAGTTGAAAATAATTTAAGGAATAGCACTCAGTATTGTTAACTAAAAGATAACCGATAGATTCATTATCTTTTTCGTATCTATTAGTTATCTAATTGTTACTGTTATGCATCAGTTATCTAACGGTTATCCCCTTTATTTGATAACTAATTAATAACTGTTAGTTATGTATAACTTTTAGATAACGTTATTTAATAGTTATTATTTTGATATATCAGCAAGGAAAATACCTGACCGCCTTACAGCGGTCAGGCTCTAATATTTTAGGCAACTTCCTTATCTTGCTCTTGAGTCACATCTACAGCGGGAAAGCGCATAGCTTCTGGTAGCCATGTATTAATATTTGCTTCGTCCTCGGAAAAACTATCCTGCTCTGACACCTGCTTGAAAGTACCTTCAAGGTTTTTGACCAAATCCGACTTTTTATAATCCTGAATCATACCCATTTTGGTATTCGCACCACAGTCTTTTGCGATATCAAGAAGCTGTCCTTTATTTCTGCGTTTTAGAAATTCTTCGTCTGGACGCCAATACTGCACCATATCTACTTCCATAATTTGACCGACACGGTTAAATACAGAAGTGGAGTCGGTATCGAGTTTATCGCAATATTTCTGCCCAAATTCCAAAACAGTAAGTAAGGAATGTAACTGATCTAGCTTTTCATCTTCTAAAGCATACAAGTCATTAAATAATTCCCTATCATCCGAAAGGTAATATTTAAGATTTACCCAATACTCATCATTAGTTTTTGTAAGGGAAGGAAGCAGATCAGAAACGTCCTTCGCTAATTCGTTAATAATAGTGTAAGCCTTTGGCTTAATATTAGCCTTGGCTAATTCTAAAAGACAGCCATGTACTTTCTTATTATTAAGCAATTTCAGGGTAGCAATAATCTTGCATAATTTTGGGTGTTTCATGAGTTCCGCTTGTACAGCCATGCTCTTATGTAACGCCATATTCCGGCATACTGGCACACTGTAAAATGCTTTTGGTTTTTTCTCCGTTTTGGTTTCCTCTTCGGTTTCAGGGTCTATTTCATGCTTGATAATATTTTCTAAAACGGTGACTTCTCCATATGGGGAAATATTGATAGCAACACCAGATTCTTGCCCTTCTTTAACTTTTTCATAATGCCACTCTGTAAGTGAATAGTCGTCTGACAAATCCACGAATAAAGCACCATTATCTAAATGCTGCTTTTCCAGTTTGGTAACAGCTTCCTGCTGCAAAGTAAGAAACTGTTCTTCGTCATCAAAGTAGGTACTATCCTCTTCAGCAAATAGGTCATGAGAAAATGTTCCCTGATACTCTTCAATAGGGAATATCGCCATTGCGATAGTTGTCTTATTCCTAAGTAAATCATTCCGAACACTCTCGGCATCATAGCGAAAGCCTTTTTTGATATGTTCTATAATAGGCTTTTGTGCTTCATGGCTACCTACAGTCAATGCTTCGGCTACTGCCAGTGTGATTGATTCTTCACGTAGACAATGTTTTGCTTCTTCGCATAAGTCCGAAAGTGAAAGCCTCCGTTTAATAGTTTTCACGGTAAAGCCTGTCTGCGCTGCAAGTTCTTCCAGCGTTGCGCCTTTTTGCGCTAAAGCGGTAAATGCCTCCGCTTCATCCATAGGCGGTAACTTTTCACGTTGTACATTCTCTACGGTGGCGATTCGCAACTGGTCATGTTTGGACAAGTTCTTACGAATCTCCACAGTTACCTCATAATCGCTGTTAATATCGCCTCTTTCCAGAAGTAATAGCATTGCTCTTAACCGTCTTTCTCCGCTGATAATGCGGTATTTCCTACCTTTACTTGGTGCTACAACAAGATTCTGTAACAAGCCATCATGCTTGATACTGTCAGCCAGCCCTTGAATAGTTGCATCGTCAAATACCTTACGTGGGTTATGTGCAGGTGAAATTATGTCAGATAGTTTGATTGTTTTTATAGTCATTATTCTATTCCTTTTTTAGAGTTGAGGTTCATTGAACCGATAAATGAGCTTTGCGAATGATCGCGCTCATGAATCTCTGCCACGTGGCTGAACGCAGGGTAGAAAAGGTCAAAGAACCAGACGGGGGGATTATTTTTTGCGCGAGGAGCAGTCTTTAGGCTGAGGGGAAAATAATTTTCACGACTGCGCTTGCGTCCAGTTCTTGATCGACGCGAGGACAGAGTCCTTAGTAACTCGCTTTAGCGAGTCATCTAATAATAGTTGAAACAGTATGGACAATTCTGTTTCAATTCATCCATAGACCTTGATACCAATTTGCTTGAATTTACTGACCGATAACGCTCCACGTTCATTTCGCGCTTTTGAACCCGGTGCCAGTAATGCCTCTTCTATCTCTGGCCTTGCAGCCTCCCACATTTCTAGCACATCAAATGACTCGTCCATTAACACCAGCAATACTGCATCCCATTCATGATCGAGTCGGATAGAACCTAGCCGCTGCCCTGGCTTGGGGTTAGGAGGCAGACAACGGCCTTTTATTTGTATCTTGCGCTGATCATTACCAATTGCGTCATAGCCTGCGGTTCTTGCATCCGCGAGTTTCAAGCTTAGAATTTTTGCAGCATTAAATTCAGTAATTTCACCAGTGATACCAAGCGGCTTTCCCGTTAACTTTTTATAGCGATGGGCAAGCTTTTTGGCTTCGGTAAGAATCTCGTCAATTTCCAGGTTCATTTTATTTCATACCGTATTAATCAGGTTCGCATCGCGTGCAGACATAACCATATTCATGCCGACACCGATTTCTTCTCTGTTCAAAGTCATTAGCAGTTTGTGAGTATCAAGGATAGTTTTTTCAATTGGCTCTTCCTTTAGCTGCTGACTGATAAAGCGCATCACGAAACCAGCGATCACGTCCGCTATTTGGATTCCAAAGGATTCATGAGAGGTCTTAAAAAACAGGTTGGCGGTATCATTGAATTTATAGTCGGTACTGTCAGATACGAATCCAAACTTTTCAGCGGGAAATCCCTCTACATCCATTTTCGCCGCCTCGATAATACGGTCAAACTGTAATTGCTCATCATGAAATATCTGTACTTCTGATAGCTTTCCTTTCAGATACAAATTAATTCGGGCGTACAGGTTGGTAAAGCTCGACAGGTTGGGGAGCATCCATACCTGTTTGCCATGCTTACCCGTATCCGGCATGGGAACAAATACACTAATATCATCACGCTCCTTTACATCATCTTTGGTCATCGAAAGACTATGTATCAAAGCCCCGGATACCTCGTTACGGTGTTTGCTCAGCTCCGCTATAAAATGATCTAGTAGGTTACTAACACCCTCTCTTGAAGGGTGCTCACATAGATTAAGAAACTCATCATATAGAACGTCTGGCGCATCAAGAAACAGATATTCAGCAAAGCTATTGCGGATAAAGTTGATTTCGCGTGTTTCTGACTCAAAGCAGTAACCGGGAAGTACCAGGCAGTTAACGATATTAGCGGCCAACATAAATTTCTTATCCACGGCTTCAATAAATACAGGCCACCCCTCGCGTTTAATGGTTGAAAATACTTCCGCGATAAATTGAGGTTTTTTCTTGTAAAGCGTGGAAGCCTTCAGCTCCTTTGAATGAATATTAAACCGCTCTAGTAACGGCGATAGTGTATCAATCAAATGTTCTTCGTCCGGCGCACCAATCGCCGCCAGCGTAAAAATACGTTGCCCTCCGAATGAGGACTGTAAGGCGTTTTTCGAGGTGCCGCCTGTATTACCGCTTTCATCTAAGAAGAAGTGCATAGATAAGTCCTGTTAGGTTTTTTCGATTTCCTGCAAGTTTGTCACCGAGGAAAGCAGGCAATTTTTATAAGGAGTTCTAAACACTCTTTGCAGTATTTCTTTCATGTGCTGGATTTCTCCAACATCCGCTTCTTCACTTTGGAGATAGTCGTTTTAGAGCATTTCAGGATATCCACGATATAACCGTAGCTCTTACCATCGCGTAGCATCCCCTCGATCTTGCTCTGCAATTTCACATCGTCGGGCCGCCCCTTGTATTTCTTCTCCGCCTTGGCTCGCTGGATACCCTGTGCCTGCCTACGTCTGCGGTCTTCATAATCCTTACGTGCCACTGCTGCCAGCATATCCAGCATCATGGAATTGATGGCAGATAGCATTCGGCCAGTGAACTCGTCTTTCTTGGCTATGTGCTGGTGGGACATAGGTAAATCAAGCGCCACCACCCGGATACCTTTGGATGTGATGGTCGCTTTCAGAGATTCCCAATCTTCGCTATTGAGCCTGCTGATACGATCTACCTGTTCGACCAGCAGGATATCGCCTGACTGAGCTATCTCTAACAGTCTGAACAGTTCAGGTCGTTTAAGGGTGGCACCGGATTCGTTTTCAATGAACCATGCAGCGATGGTCAGTCCATTACTACTGGCAAATCTGGTTAACTCTGATTTTGCTCGTTCTGCATCCTGCTCTTTGGTGGATGCCCTTAAATATCCGTACATTCTCATAGCAGTACATTTTAAGTGGTATCGTAATCGTGGTACACTTTACATGGTTATCGAGTGTAAGTGTACTGAATACAGACATATCCACTATAGGTACACCTAAAATGTACCGCCTGTGTGACATAGTTGCACAGATATAAAGGTGAGTTTGAGCAGGTTTAGCCGGACGTTTCTGTCAGACGATAAGAACGAGGGGTTCCAGGAGATACTTCTACTTTCTTATCCCTGAGAAGCTGTTCAAGCGTACACATGACCTGGGTTTTAGTTAGCCTAGTCTTCCTCTCGATATCAATAGGACGGGAGTCTGGATGCTTCTCAAGCACGTTTAGAATCTTAGTGATGTACTCCGGTTTTGCCGGTAGCTTGTTGTATGGGGCTAAATTCAACATTCGCTTGACACAGTCTGCCTTTGTGATAATTCATTGAGATGTAGATGGCTTATAACTTATCATTTTACCCTTTTTTTCACTAGGGTGAATGAGGTAAATCGGGATTGGTCAATATATGAACAATAATGCACCATCAGTAGTTAGCCTTTTTGTCGGCTGCGGAGGTTTAGATCTTGGATTCAAACAGGAAGGATTCGATCTGATCTACTCTTGCGACAATGATCCAGCGGCTATATCTGTGTACAAAAATAATCTCGATTCAAGAGCATATATTCGGGATGTAACTACAGATTCATTTCATAACGACATTCAAAATATCGGCAAATGTGATGTCGTGTTAGGCGGCTTTCCATGCCAAGGCTTTTCCAAAGCTGGACCAAAGAAAGAAAGTGATATTCGCAATCTACTCTATCTGGAAATGAAGTCCGCAATTGAGGTCTTACAACCAAAAGCTTTCGTTGCAGAAAACGTAGATGGATTAAGCCAGAATTTCAAAGGAAAATTCCTCGAAAAGATAATTAGCGACTTTGAAGAAATTGGTTATAGCGTCAAGTACCGTATCTTAAATGCCGTTAACTATGGCGTGCCACAATATCGCAGAAGAATTTTCTTTGTAGGTGTCAGGAATGATATTGATCATTATGATTTTCAGTGGCCGGCTGAAACGCATAGGTCTGCTGAAAGAAACGGCGAATTTAGTATTTTAAAATCTATAGATTTACTGGACGCAATTGAGCTTGATAACAAGTCTGATGCAATGTCGATCAAAGATGCTATCTATGACATCCGAAAGCTTTCTTCAAAAATTCCTGATCATCGTGTAACAAATAAATGGAACGGCGATTCAAATAAAATTATGCCCCATATAAAAGAAGGGCAGAAACTTTGTAATGTACGCTTTGCGGATTCTTCTGTGTACACGTGGAATATACCAGAAGTGTTTGGTGATGTTGATGATATTGATGTTCAGATACTTGAGACCATCGGAAGGAATCGAAGGCACAAAAAATACGGAAATATTCCAAACGGAAACCCTCTATCTGAATCGGTGATTCGTGAGTTAGGTGGTTTTGGGGGAATTAAAAGACGTATCAACAGGCTAGTCAAAACAGGATACCTTAAAGAGAAAAACGATGGATATGACCTTAAAGGTGCAATGTTCTGTTCCGGGCTTTTCAAAAGACCAAAATGGAATGAACCAAGCCCCACGGTTCTAACAAATTTTCATAGCCCACGCTATTTTATTCATCCAGAGAGGAATTCTCCGTTTAGCCTACGTGAATGTGCTAGGCTCCAGGGTTTTCCTGACAACTTTCTATTCACGGAAACGGATGATGTAAAGGAGCTAGAGGCCGGGTATCGCTTAGTTGGCAATGCAGTTGCTCCACCATTAAGCCGTGCAATCGCTATTTCTATAAAACAATTATTCAATGAAGAAACCGTAGAGAATGAAATTACCTATACCGAACGTGAGCTTGCAAGAGCAATTAGCTGAGTTTGACTTATGGATTACTCCATCCTTACAAGAAATTCAGGACACGGAAAAATACGCTCAGGAGCTTCAAAAGGTCGATGGATTAATCGATAAGCTTGGGGAAGCTACAAATAATTTCGCTTCTGTAGACAGCTGCTCACCAGAAGCTATTGCAGCGACTTGTGTAGATTTAATCGAACAAGTTATCGCCAAGAAAACAACTGAACAGGAAAAGATTCAGGCCGCAATTGAAATCCTTGAATCGCTCTGCTCTTTACTATTCATGGTTACGGGTAAAACGGATAATAATCTAAAATGTCAATTTCCGGTTTTTCTCGCACAAACAGAAGAAAGAACTGACTTCCCACAGCGCCGGGGTCGCAATGGTACATTCCAGTACTCAACACTAGGAAGAACAATAAAATCTGATAAATTATCGAAAGTTATTGCTGATGCTTTGGTATGTTACAGCAATTACGAAGGGTTAGAATATCTTGAAGATGAAGCACAATGGCTTCTCGGAAAATACATCACCGCCATTCTAAAAGACGAAGCCAGTATTCAGCAATTCTGGGCGCTAGGAAAAAGCTATTATTCTTTAAGAGCTGATAACCCCGGCTCTGAAAAAGCATTACTGGCACCGATCGTTATTTTTAAAGTCAGGGGTTCCGTTTCCGCTTCCGGTGGACATATCCCGGAAAATATATTGCGTAAAATGATGTTGTCGTGGGGAATGGAACGAGGTGTTGATTTCAATACGGACGATGTGATCATTGAATATAATGAAAATGTTGGGAACACTAACACAAAGACAAGGGCATACGATTTTGTGCTTCCATACCGCACTCAGGGTTGGCAACCACATATTTTCATTCAATGCCAGTATTATGCTGGAGACTCGGGAAGTGTTTCTCATAAGGTCGTAGACCAGACTCAAGCATCTCGTCCACTTACCCTTGAACAATACCCCGATGCAAGATTCATTGAGTATCTTGACGGAGCCGGGTATTACTCTTCTTTAAATACAGACTTACAGCACATGCTTGGCATGGCTTCAACAAAAGACTTTATCCAGGTGCGCTCAGCACATGTTAAGTTAAGGAGGGAGTTGCAAGACTTAGGCTTTTTAACTCCCGTTGATATCGAACATGCGGTTTTCCGCTCAAGTAACGGCAACAAGAATGAAGTCATAGACTTGCTGAAAGCTGAGGGTTATTCCCAGCAGGAAATTGATCGAGCACTCAAATACTCTTTAGAACGTCAGCTTATTCGTAACGAGGGAGATATACTTCTTGTAACCGAAGAGCGCGCTGGGTTTGCAAAACGATTATTTATTGTAGATCTGATCGCAATTATCGGTGAGCCTATTGAAATAAATGAAGGAAATGCAGGAAACGCGCTCATTCCTGGCTATGGAAAACTATATGGTAGCCAGTTAACGATAATTTCTCAGAAACTCGATGAATATGCTCCCAACTCTTCTTATTCAAGAAATGAGTTTGCGGAATGTATAACCTGGCTAACAGAAGAAAGACTTATTATCTTGAGATAGAGATAAAATAGATTATCACTAATAAACACCAGTCAAGGTGAGGGGTCTAATCTATTCATCCATTGACGAAAAAATTCATTTCGTTTTGCTGAAATGTGTGTCCATCTATTAAAATCGTGGAAGCGTTAACGCTGACTTCCTTACGCTCCTCATAAAGCAGAAAACCCTCTCTGCTTTAGTTATTCTAAAGCTCTCCACGCTCTGCAAGACTCGTACAGCCTTCTACAGAAACAATTAGATGATCAAGAACACGAATATCAAATAGTGATAAAGCAGCTTGTAATTCTTCTGTTATATAAATATCTGCTCTGCTTGGCTCACAAATTCCAGACGGATGATTGTGTGTAAAGATAACGGCTGCTGCATTAAGGCTAAGTGCTTCTTTCGCAACTTCCCGAACATGAATACTGCATCCGTTAATCGTACCTCTGAACAATTCTCTAAATTCAATTAAGCGGTGTTGCTGATCCAGAAACAACGCACCAAACACCTCATATTCGCGTGAGGCAATATTGAGTCGGCAATAATTCTTAACTGCTTCGCTCGAATGTAAGCCAATACCTTTTTTCTTAAAGCTTGAAGTTAAAATCGCTATAGCTTCGCTAATAACGGAATTGGGTTCTGATAGCAGAAAAAAGTCCATAAATAAATCAAGTTGGTAAGGTTTCATAATGACTCCTTACACTCGATAGATATAAATATAGTGAGTAGCAGAAACGAATGTTGGATGACCTTTTGATGCCTCCAGCTTTTCATCAATTTTTATACATACTTCATGCTCATTACCATCATAAGAGCTTAGAAAATGTCCACGTCCATCTGCTGATATGGCGTCTTGAACAAAGTCTTCTAGGTCATCAATCATGGCTTTAACTGCTGAATTAGCACTTTCGCATTGTTGCTGAATTACTGAAATTGATTTTACAAGTTCGCTATAGTCATCAATACAGTCATTGTTTACGTGTGCCGCAATAAAATCGGGATTAAACGCCCATAACGTATCTAAGATGTATTCTTTGCTTTTTTTATCAGCTTCGTCATCAAAAAGAATTAATAACTCTTCACCATTAACAGAAACGTTATCTTCATTATCGTACTCTTCTAGTGCCTCTAAGATTTCACTTTCTTCACAGTGTTGATCTTCAAGATATTGCTTTAAGGCTTTTGCTTTCAGACTATGCTCTTGTGGAGCTTCCCCTCGGAGAGAGAGGTTTTTATGCTCATTTGAATTTATTACAGCATTGTCGTTAGTTTCTGTAGTGTTCATGGTTTTTCTCCAGGTTAAGTTATGCTCTCGTTTTCGCTTCGAGAGTTAAACCAGTGGAGTTTTTGGCGGGTTTGGGAACAGCAACCGCAAGCCACAGCTAAGAGATTAAGCAGCGCGAAATGAATCTGAATGGGTGAGGAATGATGGTTGAAAACTTTATTACCAAACCCGCCAAAAAAGGAACTTAAATCTCGGTGCAAGGCGAATACAAGTGCATAACGCTGGGATATGGCACTGCTAAAACGCATCGGTAATAGATATTTTTAAGTAAAGCGGTGCAGATTCATCTGCAGGAGCGTAAAAGTTCGCACCTGGTCCATTGAAAATAGACCAAGTAGCGGACTACTTTTTCTGGTTCAATTTGCGCTTTATTTGGTTTGTTTCAACGCCAAGGATTTTTACAAATTCTAGATAGTGATTCTCTAAGCTATCATCAATGAGGTGTTCAACATCAAGTTTTGAGTCACGGGATAAGTCATCTTGTAAGCTCAATAATGCCTGTTTCCTGTTGTAACAAAGCGCAATAAGTTCTGCTTCTTTTTCTACATTGATATTGTTGTTGCGGATTAATGATTTAGCTTTCTTTTCAAGTTCAGAAATTGCCTTGTTAATCTTAATTTCCACATGCTCCTTATGCTCCATCTCTCCCCACTAGGTAAAAATAAAATCGGTAGCGTCTAGGTTGGTGACGTTCTTCACCCATACCAGTAAGCCACTATTCAAGTCATCTATGTAGGTTGAACCACCATAGGCGGTAACAGCTAAATCGCTGTATTCGTCAATGCTGGCAAGCTGGGTAAGCGTAAATAAATCCACACCCTATCATCCTGTTATTATATTTTATATGCTGAGCTCATAACGTTAACTGTCCAGGAGCCAGTCAAAATGTCCGAA
>JANQJO010000107.1 GCA_028281605.1 Pseudomonadales bacterium | reverse complement strand
AGAAAATGTTGGTTTTGATTTATTCATCTTTGATACACCTTCCTTCGATTGGGGTTAGTTTATCCCATCTTGGTGTACAAATTCATTAAACCACAACAGTCATAACCTCCTAATATATAAATCTAGAGGCCAAGCCTTAAGAGTCTCACTGGTCAAACCAGTGGCTTACCTGTCAAAGAGTTAAATAACTTGGAATTGTTGTCTCTATGTAAACCTTCGACTTCATTAATATCTCGTATCACTCTGTTTGAACGCCTAACATTGCTGTAATTTTCACCCCGAAGCGGAACACGTGGATGTCAAATTGACATCAAAAATTAGCAGCTCTTAAAGCCTACTTTTTCTATTCAATTGGACTTTTATCTTGCTTCTCATGCTTTCTATACGCTGGTTAACTGACTTATTGATAACAACAGAAATAATGATTGTAATCATACTGCCGAGCAAAAACACAAAAAATCCTTCAATGCTGTGCCCCTTTACCACATCCTTAAATAATAACCAAGAGGCCAAACCAGCACCAGCCCAGTGAAACACATAAACAGGGTAAGACAGATCCCCTAAAAACTTATCCAAACCAATCGGCACTAACTGTTTCTGAATATTTAATAGAATAACAATAACTAAAGAACTTAGGATAAGATTAAAAAAACCGCAAATAAAATTGAATTTCCAATGCTGCTCTGGAATCAGAAAACCACTGGCTGCTATAAAAATTATATTGCCAAAATATGCTAAACAAACTACAAGGTAAATCGAATTAAATTTTTTAAGAAGTTCAAAGATTCTATCCTGATACCAATAAAGTAAAGCACCTATAGAAAACGGTAAAGAAGCTGATAAGAAATTACCATAACCAATAGAAAGCTTTCCATTTAATATATTATAAATTAGAAAAACCACACTCAAGCCAAACCAAACCAAAGTAACCGTTCGGTTTTTAGAAAGGCCAAGCCCTATCAAAACATAATAAAATATTTCTATGGTCAATGCCCAAGTTGCAGGCGCTAAACGAGTCGAAAATATAATAGGAGAAAATTCAGGATAGAGCATCGTCAAATTCGCTAACACTTCAACGATATCTTTAGGAAAGTGTATGCTTTTATGAAATGCTTTAAAAAAATCTTCTCCAACCACCCATACCATCATCACCGTAACGGCCAACAAGGCCCAATATACAGGATATAATCTTAGAAACCGATTGATTGCATATTTCTTAAAACCACCCAAACTATATCCATAAGTCTTGTGCATGATGGTTGTCATGAGAAATCCACTCAATATAAAAAAAGAGTGGACCGCAAAAGGTCCAATAGAAGGGATACTCAATACGTGAAAAGCAACAACATTAAAAGCAAGGAAAAACCTAAACAGTCCAAACATAAATAACTTACTCACAGATATGAATAAAAAATAAACATTTATATTGTATTTTTTCAAAAAAAATAGATACAGCCACAACAAAAATTGAGACATTGAACACAAAGTAGCATATTATTGCTGTTAAAATCTTGGCGTTGAATCCATCTCTTAAACAGTTTTATACGAATATGTCCTCATTACTTAATAAATACCTACCTGCACACTCATTGTCGACATCATGGCTGCCTTTTTTTTCATCTTATTTGGTAATTGCCTTACTGGGAATTACCGTATGGGCTATGACATACAGCTACTATGGGCTCTTTAACAGAGGCTATGATTCACAACTGTATTATCTACAACTGCGATCTATTATCATCAACGGTGATCTCAATCTAGCCAATGACTTTGAAGCCACACCAAGACCAGACATTTTACACAAAAATCAACTGATTCAATACCGATCAGATGGTGAGCCTTTAGTTTTCTTTTCCTTTGGATGGGCAGCTATCACAGCACTACCTTATGTTATTATTCACTTATTTGTAAAAATCTTTAATGGTAACGCAGATGGTTTTTCTGCCGCGTATGATATAGGTTCAGCCTTTTGGCATCTGCTGCTGTGCCTCGCAGGGGTTCTACTGACAGGGCTTGCTGCAATTCGGCTGAGCGCAGGGAACAAAATCGCAGCGGCCATTGCCATACTTGCCGGTTTTTGTACGACCAATGTCTGGTACTATGCTTCGATCTATCCGAACCACAATCATGCTGCAAGCTTTGCTTGCATATCGCTGATTATCTACTGTGCTATTTGGGCCGAACGCACCCACCACTCAATAGCCCCTTGGATAGTTGCAGGACTTTCCACTTACTTTGTCACCCTCATTAGACCCACCGACTTAGTCCTACTGAGTGTCCTCCTACCTGCCTTATACACTAGATATAAGCACAATCAAGGTATCAATCGAATACTCCCTTTTGCCCCTCTCGCTGTTGGATTTTTTTGCGCCATATTGACTCAACTTTTGATCTGGCGTCTAAATCATGGATATTGGGTCATAAATGCCTATGCGCAACACGGTTATACTTTCAACTTTTTATCGCCAGCACTGATTGACATTACCATAGGAAACAAACAGGGTATTGGAGCATGGGTTTTTCATCCCTTCTATTTTTTTGGCTGCATTGCAATGGCAGGATTAGTATGGTTTGACCCTAAGCGACGTATATTCTGGCTAGCTGCTCTAATCGGTGTTTTCTTACACATTTACATACACTCATCTTATAAAACCTGGACGTTTGGGCATACTTTTGGTCATAGGGTTTTCGTTAATTCTTCACCATTCATGATCATTGCAATTTCAGCCCTTTATTCCAAAGTAAAAAGAGATATTAGCAAACCCGTCCTAGCTACAGTCATTTCTTTAATAATATGGAATAGTATTATGATTATAAATTACGAAAAAGGGGGAATAAATAAGTCATGGCCCATCAGCATGAGCACACTACTCGAATCACAAAAACAAAGTATTATTGAAATTAAAAACTTTTTATTAACAAGTGAAAATAAATAATACTCACAGCCGCTGGGTGAACTAGGAAAACAGCCATGAGCGATGTAATTTTCACGGTAATAATTCAAAACTCTATAAAAATAGGGTTTTCAGACAAATTTAGAGGTAATCAAAACCCATAACCAGCAGTGACTCAGTCTTGACAAAGATTTAATTGTTAATGGTTTTTATGTTTCCAGATGAGAACTAACTAAAAATGAGTGTGCTATTGTTGGTTAAGTTTAGAAATTCAATAGCAGTACTGGAACCTGGTCTTGTAAATTTGTTTGTATTAGAGTGTTGAAAATGGCTCATAGGTAGCGCCAAACTCTCTGTCATATGCTCGCAAAACTGTATGTTTTTCTTCAGTTTTCTTCGTAATGCGAGTATTTCCTGAGTTTTAAGCACGGAGGGTAAATTTGGTGCTTCTGTTGCTATCTGTAGTTCGTTTTCTGTATGAGTTTTGAAGAGTTTTATTGTGCATGTATACCATTGCATGAGCATAGCGTTGGCTTCTTTATATACATTTAGAATATCTTGCGCTAGCTTGCTGAACTCGATTAAAATTTCTTCTGTTTGTTTTTGTGTTCGAATAAAGTTCCCTTGTAAAGTTTGAGTTCGCTTAAATAAGCTTAGTACAAGCTCTTCTATTATTGATATTTTTAATTTTGGCATTTGGGCTAACAACTGTTTAGGTAATTGGTGGCGTCGAGCAAGTTGATCTTGGCACTGTTTGGCAAGTAAAGCTTGGTTGCGTAACTTTTCTGTGTCGTTACGAGTCACCTCTAATAATGCTGAAATAATTAGCATAATATATTTTTTACTGAAAGTGTTGTGTATTTTTGATTGCGCTTCAGCTACCTTTTTTTGAGCTGATTTTTCATTAAATCTTTGTTCTAAGGCCTTGAGTTGCTGTAATAACAATTTTTGACTGTTTTGTAGTAGCTTTACTTTTTTTTCTGGTTCTATGTGTTTTTTCTGATTTTGAAAGCTTTGATTGTGTTTAAGGTCGAAATTTTGTTTTTCTATATGATCTAGTTGATTGGATTTTTCTAGCATCGAACGTCGTTCTGAAAGCAAGATACGCAGTAGCGGATTGATTACTGTTTTACGTATTTGACTTTCTTTTGATTTTACCAAACCTGTGGACAGTAAGGTTTCTAATTGGGGAAGATGGCTTTTTTGTAATAAAGTCTGGTCATTTTGATGTCTTGCTTGTAGAGCCTTTTTGGCTGAGATGGTTATAATACCTGCTTCTGGTAGATTTAATTTTCTGGCTGTTGTAGAGTGAATCTGTGAGACAAAATTATTTTTTTGTTCATTTTCTTCGTTGGTATAATCATCCCATAAAGTATCTGCTTTATTTAATGCAACATAGAGATTTATATTAATCTGATTAAAAAGAGGGTAAATATGTTTTTCCCATAATTGTAAATCTTGTAAAGTGGGCCCAGTATCTGCGTTCATCACAAATAAGGCGGCAGAAGCTTGTGGTAGTAAGTCGAGGGTTAATTGAGGTTCGCTACCGAATGCATTTAAACCAGGTGTATCTATGATAACAAGGCCTTGTCTTAATAAGGGATGGTCACAGCTAATCATGGCATGGCGCCATACAGGTATCAAGTACTCACTCGGGTTATCTGGGTTTATATCTAAGTTTCCCAGATCGAACTGAAGGTTTTTGGCTTCTTCTTTTGAAACACTTTTGAAGTCAGATACTTGCTTTAATTTTTCAACCGTGTCTTGAGGATCGCTGTCTTTGAGCGGAAATTCTTCCCAATGTTGTGGTTCTGCCTTTAATTCAGAAAGATTTTTAGATAGTACTTTTGTTTCAATAGGTAACAGTTTAATGAAAGATGATTGAGAATGTAGATCAAAGAAAAGTTCTGTAGGGCAAAGTGTTGTTTTTCCAGGGTAAGAAGGTAGTAATCGGCGTTCATATTTAGAATACAGAAAAGCATTAATTAATTCAGACTTTCCACGTGAACCTTCTCCAACAATAGCTAAAACTGCTTTATGATTTTGTTTTAAATTTTGATGTAATTTTTCGAGTAGTTTTTCACTTTCCTTAGATAGTTCATTATTATGGCTTAGGTTTGAACGAATTAGGCTTATGTTTTTAAAAAGATTGGCTTTCCAATGGTGTAATGCATTTAAACTTTGTTCAAACATAGTTGAAGTTTGTTCCATATTAATATACTCGGTTTTTGCAAGTGAAGTTGAGTTATTATATTAAAACGGAATTTGCCCTTATAAGCCAATTTAATTACGTTGAAAACAGTAATGTTGCTGTTTTATTTTGTTAATTACTGTTTCTTTTGCATTGATTTTTTGGCCTTATTCATCGTTCCGATCATAGTGCCTGTGCTACTCTTTTAACCGACGAGGAATGCAGCAAAGTGAGCTAGATTGATTTCAGAATATTGTAGATGTTTTTTAAGGTGTTTCCTCTGTTATTTCTTTTTCAAAAATCTCTTTAGACCATAAATTTTCTTGCATGGCGACAATGGTTGAGACAGTAGCATCCCCTGTTACGTTGACGGCCGTGCGAGTCATGTCTAAAATTCTATCAACTCCCAAAATGAGCCCAATAGCTTCAGTTGGTAAACCGACTTGTAATAACACAATGGATAATGTGATTAAACCTGCGCTGGGTACAGCAGCTGTACCTACTGAAGCTAAGGTCGCTGTTAAAATTATTGTCATGTAATCCAAGAGACTCAAATCTACTTGATAAGCTCCGGCAATAAAGACGGTCGCGACTCCTTGCATAATGGCCGTGCCATCCATGTTTAACGTGGCGCCTAAAGGTACTGTGAAAGAAGCCACTGAGTTGCGTACTCCTATAGCCTTCTCCACTAAGCGTAAAGTTACCGGCATGGTTGCGGCACTGCTAGAGGTGCTGAACGCAAAAACCATAGCAGGATACATTTTCTTCAAGAATTTAATAGGGTTTATTTTTGCAACGTAAGCTAATAAAAAGACGTAAGTTAAGGTTACATGTAAGAGTAAGCACAGCACAACTGTTAAAAAATACATTAATAAAGGTAGAATAAAGCCGATGCCTTTGGTTGCAAACACATGTGTCACTAAGCAAAAAACGCCAACAGGAGCCAATTTCATGACTAAATTCACCATTTTTAAGACCACTTCGTTGATATCTTCTAACATGGAATGCAAGCGTTCACCCGCTTGGCCCGCGTGTTGAATGGCTAAGCCGAATAAAATAGCAAAGACGATCAGTTGCAACATGTCAGCACTGGCCATAGCTGCTACAATGTTATTTGGAAAGATATTCAGTAATACTTCATACAAACCGGGTGTTTCTTTGAGTTGATAACCTTCGTTGACTTTGCCGAGTTCAGCTCCTTCGCCAGGTTGTGTTATATTGGCAAACACTAACGCTAAAGTGATGGCGGATGCCGTTGTGAATAAATACCAAAAAAAGGTTCGTGATCCCATTCTGGATAAATTGGCACTGCTGCCAGAGGCACAAACCCCGCAAATTAAGCTGAAAAAAACCAAAGGTACGATCAGTACTTTTAACAAGTTAACAAAAATTTTTGCCAATAACTGGATTGCGCCGTTGATGACATAGGTATCTAGAAAATTGGCAAAAGTCGTTTCTGGAATTGCAAGTTGCAATCGAAACAGTAGCCAGCCTGTTAAAGCACCAAATATCAAAGCTAATAAAATAATTTTGGTCAGTTTGTGTTGCTCACTCAAAATAAGTATCCTTTTACTGTGTGTTTATAATAGAGGGGGTAGTTGTTTAATCAGTTGGTTTTTTTCGATGGTATAACGTCCCATTAAAGCAAAACCTTGAAGCGTACCACTTGCATCCTTGAATAAAGCTTTTTGATCGATTGACTGATCTTCTTGCTTCGGCTTTTCGTACTCCCAGTGTCCACCATTGACGTTAGGGGCAGGAGGAGTGATGACTAAAGGGCATATAGGGGTTTTGACAACAATGGGCATGGGTGGATAACTAACCGGTGTGGTTGATCCATTTAACGTTTTTGCCAGTGCTCTCACACAAGCCATTAAAGGCAAGACAAATTGATACATCAGGCCGTTTACGCAAGCACAGTCGCCTAATGCATAGATGTGGTCCTGTGAGCCTTGTAAAGTTTGGTCTACCTTGATACCTCGAGTTACTACCAGGCCACATTCCTTGGCCAGAGTGATGTGTGGTTCTAAGCCAATCGCACATAAGACCAGATCAACAGGCCCTAACGTGTGGCCTGTTTTGGTTGTAGCCGTGATATAAGTTTGCTCAGCTTTGTGTTGTTCTATCACTTGGTGTAGAGCGGTGGACCAGTGAAACTCAACTCCCAAGCTTTCTAGTGCCTGTTGTAGCGTGTGTGATAATACAGGTGGCAATTGATTTGCCATGCAGCGGTTTTGAATATCCACCACAGAGACTTTAGCGCCGGCTTGGGCCAAGTCGTTGGCAAACTCGCATCCGATCAGGCCGCCTCCAACTAATAGAACCTTAACCGCTTTCTGTGCTTGTAGCTTATCTAAGTGCTGACGAAACAGTACGTAGTCCGATAAGCAATTGACGGTAAACGTTGGCGCTTTAACTTCAGAGCAAACCTGATCTAGACTTCGAGCTTTTGCTCCTACGGCAAAGACTAAATCTTGATACTCGAAAGCGTGTTTTTGAGTATAGGCCGTTTTCTGAGTTGTATCGATATGCTTGATGGGTGTATGGGGGTGGATTGTGACGTTAAACTGCAGCGCAAATTGCGCTGCAGTTTGCATTGGTAAATCCCCAGGTGTTTTTTGTTTGGCCAAGGCATTAGATAGCATAGGTTTGGAGTAGAACGAACCATCATCTAGGGTAAAAATATCTATGGGGCGTTTACTTTGTAGCCTGCGCAATTCTTTGGCTAAATTATAGCCTGCTAGGCCACTACCAATAATGATAAGCCTATCGTTACTCACTCAATTGACCCGATTTCATAGGTTTTATTCAACTTCGACCATTTCAAAGTCTACTTTCCCAACTCCACAGTCAGGACACACCCAGTCGTCCGGGACTTGGTCCCAAGGAGTGCCGGGTTCTAGGCCCTCCTCTGGCAGCCCTTCAGATTCATCATAAATAAAACCACATACAATACATTGCCATTTGCGCATAATATACTTTTTCCTTACTTTAATTCCAGTATAAAAAAAGATCTATTTCATTGTTTGCGTTAAAATACGCGTTAGCACACAGTGCCAAGGTCTAGATTGAAGCTTGTTACTCTATTACTATATCAGTGTACGTTCTAGACCAGCATAGGGCGCGATCTTTCGCCCCATTGTAAACCAAAAATATTGCGGTATGAGAGTTACCCTATGGTAGTGGACCCCTGCCGATTTTACAATCCGGCGCAGCACCATAAGGCTTGCAAAGGCCAGCAAAGTTTAAGTTTTTGGTTGAAACTATGGCTATATGATACACGTTCTTTAACGGATAAGCTGGCTAGGTTGATAAAGGGAAATATAGAGGTTGAGGTCAGTTACAAGGGTTTCACTTGGGCGAACCCCACGCTGATTAAGTTGTTACGGCTAAGAGGTAGGATTCCTCTTTTTTGTCGAGAAGCGTGTTTAAGTTATAAAGGTAAACCTTTGGTGTTTGCGCAAACTTTGGTACCCACATCACACTTAAGAGGCTCTTTCAAGCGGTTGTATGCATGCAAAGATCTTTCTATAGGGCCTATTTTGTTTAAGAATGCAGCGCTCACGCGTGAAATTTTATCGGTATCTCCGGTCAGTTCTGCGGATCTTATACACTTTAAGGCGTGTATGCCTGCGTCCAAGGCACTTTGTTGCGCACAGGCGAAATGGTCGCGACTTTCTATTTTTTTGACAGATCAGACAGCTCCTGTTTTAATCAGTGAATTTTTTTTGCCCGAGCTATTAAAACGAGAGCCGTGTTGTGAGCATGGATGATGAAGCCTCTTATTCAACTACGTGATATTGTATTGCAGAAATTCCCTTTATATATAGAGTTGGCTCGTCTGGACCGACCCATTGGTATCTTTTTGTTGCTTTGGCCTACCTTGACAGCCTTGTGGATTTCTCAAGAGGGTCAACCTGAGCCTAAGTTTTTATTAATTTTTATCTTGGGTGTGATTTTGATGAGATCAGCCGGCTGTGTTATCAATGATTATGCTGATCGTCACTGGGACCGTCACATTAGGCGTACACAAAATCGCCCGTTAACCAGTAAAAGATTGACAAGTTTAGAAGCTTTGATTTTCTTTTCTGTACTGTGTTTGTTGGCCTTTGGTTTGGTGTTGTTGACCAATGCCAAAACGATTATGTTATCTTTTATCGCCTTGGGGTTGGCGGCGTTGTATCCTTTTACTAAAAGATTTACCCAGTTCCCGCAATTTTTTTTGGGCGCTGCTTTTTCCATGGGGATTCCTATGGCTTTTGCGGCGACACAAAATATTATCCCACAAGAAGCTTGGTTGTTGTATTTGTTCGCTTTGGTTTGGACAGTGGCGTACGATGCTGAATATGCGATGGTTGATCGTGAAGATGACATTAAGGTAGGGATTCGGTCCATTGCGATTTTTTTTGGAGAGAATGATCGATTGGCGATTGCAATGCTGCAGGCAACAGCTTTGTTACCTTTGTTTTTGTTGGCAAAAAAAGTGAGTTTGGGGGCTTGGTTTTATTTTGGGATTGTCGGTATGGTAGGGCTGTTTGTTTATCAGCATTGGTTGATCAAAGATCGGGTACCAAAGAGTTGTTTTAAAGCTTTTTTGAACAATGCATGGGTTGGGGCCAGTTTGTATTGCGGGGTTGTTTTGCATTTTTTGACAGTGAGTTGAAAATTTCAGTTAGGCTGTTACAAAATCTTGATGATGGGTATATCGGGAAATGAAAATAACTTTCATTGTTAGTGTCACTTTCATACTTAGGAGGTGTCCCAGAATAAAGTTAAAATACTCTCTTTTTTGACAGTGCTTTCTTCAGTCCAAACTCAAGTAGAAAGGTAATGAATCTTGAAAATTAAAAATTAAAATATTTCAAATGGTTAGAAGGGGATAACTGTTATTTACGATCATAGTATTAGGGGGTCTTCTGTCAGGTATTAACTAGATTCAAGCAACTTGATCGCTTGGATTATTCGCTGTTCAAGTTCATCAGTCAATTCCCAAGCTTTATGCGAAGATAAAGCTACTGCACGATTTCGACCTAGCTTATGAATACCTTTTTGGATAAATTCCATTTCTTCTTTAATTTGCGTTTTCTTACTCATGAATGACTCCTAACGCTTACCGAGCTTAAGCTACATATTATCAAACGTATCAATCAATTACAAACGGATCTTGGTAAATGTTCGGTTAACCCGTTTAAGCAAAGTGCCATTTAAGGCTTCCTAAGGAGGTGTCCCAGAATAAAGTTTACAATGTGAGCGGATGCATGTCTGAGCGCAGCGAGTTCAGGAGCGAAGCTTGTAAACTTTATTCAAGTCG
>JANQJO010000101.1 GCA_028281605.1 Pseudomonadales bacterium | reverse complement strand
GTGTCCCAGAATAAAGTTTACAAGCTTCGCTCCTGAACTCGCTGCGCTCAGACATGCATCCGCTCACATTGTAAACTTTATTCTGGGACACCTCCTAAACGCATAGCAGCATCATATTTTTCGATATCGTTTAGGATTTCTTTGAGAGTGATGCACAGTATTTACGATGCCAATAACGCTGCAAGCGCAGATTTCTTTTCATTCTGCTGCGTGCCTTTGCAGGACTCAAAACACGACGTTGATGATCTTCAAATTTATTACCAAATATATCAACCCCTACTCGATAGCGCAAACTCGATTTTTTCACCCCTTTGATCTCCGCGCCTCTCTCTTTACCGAAAAAATAGCAAGCTTTATACTCCTGCTCCAAAGCGTGTTCTGAAATCCCAACATCCTCAGACGTTTTATACTGAAACTGATCACAATAATAACGTGGATAAGGCATCACAAAAGCAATAGGATCTCCTTTCTTAATTATGATTGTTTCATTAATACGAGTAACTTTGATATTAAACGTAAAAGAATGCCTCAGATTATCGGTCTCAACCAATGCCGACAACCAACTAAGACCATCAATATAGTAATTCGGTGGTTGTGTCACATAAAGACTAACCCCTTTAGGAGTCCGAAACTGAATGGGTAAGTTTAAAGTAAATACTCCACTACCAAAGTGAGATTGAAAAAATTTGCGTTGCCCGAGCAACTCTCGGTCAAACTCTTGTGTAACAGGAATCTTAACAACCAAATCTGATACAGCCACACCACCCGACCAAAGCAACTCGATGTCAAAAGGTGCTCGAATAATAAAGCCCACCTCACTGGCCATTACCAAAGGCAAACACAAATAAGCATGCTTGGGAAGCCAGTTTCTTTTATACTCCCCCTTCAAAGGCTCTACCCACTTGGATAATAAAGGCTCAAATACCTTGCTTATAGCAATTCCTACTATCGTATCGTTAGGCACATAGTATTCATTCGGGACATTATAGCTTGGACACAATGCAGTATCCTCTGCTAAAGGCCCCTCACTTTTATTGTATTTCATAAAGAAAAAAAGTTATCATGAATGTAAGCAAATGATTAGACACCGTCAGTAACGTACAGTAACACAATGTTTTCCTTTTTTGCATACATGCAAGTGTAAGGGCATAAATAACAAAAACAATAAAATGTAACACTAAGAAATGGAAAATAATAATTTATTTTGTTATGTTTTCAAGTTTAAGCATCGCCACTCTATCAAAATATAATGAACTACAAGCAATTGTTACATAACTCTCATCCCAATCACTCCTTAGACGAAATATACCCAATGCTAGATCAGTTTTCTTGGGAAGAAGAAGCTTGCAGTTTCACAATTATTTTACCCCCTCTGTGTTTTGAAGGGCAGTTTGTCAAAGGCTTAGCGCTTGTTTCAGGTATCTCTAAACTTTCTCTCTCTATCAATGAGATTCAAAAGCACTTTGTACTTTTATATAATTCATTGTGGAGCTCATATCCTCGAAATTCAAAAGCTGATGGACTTTTGACCTGTTATTTAAACCCCCTCCGTGAAAGCTGGTTTAAACAGCAGTTCCCTCACAGGCAGCATCAGTTGTTATTACCATACCAAGATGCAGACTGGACAAACGAAAAACGCTTTTATCCTATCAAACAAACCACAAAAGACATTGATGTACTGTGCGTTTCCCGCTTTTTAGAGTGTAAAAACCTCCCTATCATTGGTCAAAGCCTTCACATTTATCATAAAAAATACAAAAAAAAACTTAAATTTTACATCCCCCTCGGAGATGTATCACCTCTTAGCACACAATCCTTAGCCGTGTTTAAAGAATTTCAAAAAACTCTAGGAAAACGTTTTGACGATTATGTTTTCATCTCTAAGAAAAGATATTACCATCACAGTATGCCAAACTTATACCGAAGATCGAAATTGTACCTGCTCGGATCGCTACTAGAGGGTAAAAACAGAGCTTTACACGAAGCTATGTGTTGCGATGTGCCCGTTGTCACTTTCAAAGCTTTTAATCAATTTGCTCGAGGCCATACCGACGTTTTTCCCCATGGGGCTGGCAGTTACGCTGAATCTTTTGATGCACAATGCCTAGCCGATGCCCTACACAACACCTTAAGCAACCTAACAGCGTTTTCACCCAGAAACAACTACTTATCAGGCTTCAGTGGTCGATTCAACACATTTTCCCAGTTATTAGCAAAAATACCCTACTACAACCATCATCTTCCTAACCTAGACCCCAAAAACATAATGGACAATCATTGGCTCAACCAAGCAATACAACACTGTTACCAAACTTCTTTAACAGATTTTATCTTAGAGCGTAAAACCAAAATCCCACACCATACTATTGATCGTGTGGAAAGAACAGAAAAAGTATTCAAATACTTCATTGCGAAAAACATCCATCATCTAACCAAGTCAAAAAAGCACTCATACTCCTTTTATTCTCAAAATCACTATACTAGGATAAACAGAAAAAATCCCTAATATTTTTTAGCAAAACAATTAACCAAACTATAGCGGGACCCAGAATGAAAAGAAGGTTTTTTTTGCGAACTCCCAAAGGACTTGAATCAGAGTCTTTAACTTGAATCAGAGTCTTTAAAAAGACCAACTACCCAATCGGCATAATAGGCTATGACTTCTTCTTTGTTTGTTTCATTATGGGTTTCATGTTTTGCACCTGGCCATATTTTATAATGCAAATAGTGTTTAGGCGCAACCTCATGGAATTTTTGACTAGCAGTGATAGAGGTCACAGGATCATCAGCGCCATGCGCCAACAAAACAGGCACCTCTAATTGATGAGCATGCATCAGTGCCCACTGCCCAGCCTCACACACACCAAAAAAGAGTTTTGCAGAAACACGACCATGCACTAAAGGATCATTCCTATACAATTCCTCAACATTGGGATCACGACTCAGAGACCCTTGCTTAAACTTATTCATTATAGCAAATTTAGGATAAAAAAATTGTATCAACTTCACACTCGTCAAAGTTAGTGCATTAGGAGGATTCGCCAATAATAACCAAGGACTGGTAACCACCGCTCCTTTTAACTTAGCCTGACTGGTTGGTTGAAATAAGCCTTTCAATATATAGTTCAAAACAATCCCTCCTCCCATGCTATGACCATACAACACCCAATTCCCTGCAAATGTATTTTGCGCAAAATCCAATACGAGCTGCATGTCTTGCAAAAACTGATCATAATGAGCTATATAGCCTCGCTGCCCTTCAGACTGACCATGCCCCCGCAAATCAAACGCAAGCACATTAAAACCCCGCGACGTTAACGCAGCAACCACAGGACCATAACGACCACTATGCTCTCCAAAACCGTGCACCAGTAGAACATTTCCCAATGCAAAATCGGGCTTATTTGGATCAGCAGCGTACCACAGCTTAGTTTTAAGGGTAAGCTTATCCAAAGTTAGGAGAGTTTTAACCGCAGGTTTATTCATAATTCTTTACCACCAAATTCAATATATCTTAATATTGCCACTCAACTGAGAACAGACTTTCAACTTAATTGCAACCAAAAACACTTACCTTAGGAATGGTCACAGTAAAAATTCCAGAGGAGAAGATAGCTTCAGCACTTGTAGCGAATGCGGAGATTACTAAACTGGATTGTCCAGTTCAACATAACTGGTTTCAAGGCCAAAACGACCCTTAAGAACTTGTGCTAAGGCCATCACACCATAACGTTCAGTGGCATGATGGCCCGCTGCGAAAAAATGAATACCGTACTCTAAAGCCAAATGGTAACTCGATTCAGAAGCTTCCCCTGTCACATAAGCATCCACACCCAAAGCGGCAGCCTGGGGTAAGAATTTCTGCGCAGCCCCCGTACACCACGCCAAATGTTTGATATCACCCTCTGTACCAGCTATCCATAAGGGCCGACGAGACAAACGTGTCTCTAACTGCTGCGCAAATTGCTCAGGCACAATTGGCACCGACATGTGGCCCTGCCACAACAACCCAGAGACCCCAGCACATTCCAAACTCGCATCAACTGACCAGGCACAATGCTTAGCCAATTGTACATTATTACCCCATACAGCATGCGTATCCAAAGGCAAGTGATAAGCGTACAGATTAATATCATTTTGTAACAGTAATTGCACACGCTCTTTGTGAGGACCTACCAAACAAGGATCATCTCCCTTCCAATATATACCGTGATGTACTAGGATAGCATCTGCTTGTCGCGCAACGGCCTGCTGAATCAAAGCCTTTGAAGCAGTAACACCGGCTACCAAATGTTGGATGTGTTTACGCCCAGAAACTTGCAAACCATTGGGGCAATAATCTTTAAAAGCATTGGGCTTAAGCTCTTGATTTAAAAATGACTGTAATTCAGATTGACTGATCACGGACTGACTCCCTGTATGTTTTCTTTGACAAAAACTCTCATATTACCCGCCTGCATTGGCACCTTACTTGCTCTCCTTATCATCAATGCAATGTATTTAACCACATCTGAACCCAAAATAACACACAATGACACACCCTCCCCTCCCATAAACAACACTATCGAAAAACCTTCGCAAACTCAAAAGCCTCAACAAAAATCCACAGAGTTCTATGTCACAAGCAGCAACCATAATATATCTCAAGCACCGTTCTCATACGCCGATGCCGTTTCTAAAGCCACGCCTGCCGTTGTCAATATTTACAGTTCAAAGGTGATTACAACAGCCCCTCATCCACTCTTTAACGACCCCATTTTTAGACGATATTTTCGCTTTCGCGACATTCCTTTACAGCAACGCTTACACTCAAGTTTAGGTTCCGGCGTTATCGTGGATACAGAAGGTTTCTTACTAACCAATCATCATGTGGTTGCAGGCGCGGATGAAATTCTTGTTGCCTTACAAGATGGGCGTGAATCCAAAGCGTCCATCATTGGCTCTGACCCTGAAACAGACCTAGCCGTTTTAAAAATTCAATTGCCCAATATCCCAGTATTACAATGGAGTTCTTCAGACCTGTTACGAGTTGGAGATATAGTCCTTGCCATTGGCAACCCCTTTGGCGTGGGTCAAACCGTCACGAAGGGTATTGTTTCAGGAAAAAATCGTAGCGGTTTGCAGTTAAGCACCTTTGAAAATTTCATTCAAACCGATGCGGCCATCAACCCTGGCAACTCAGGAGGAGCACTCATCAATGCCTTTGGAGATTTAATCGGCATCAACACCGCTATTTTCTCCCGCTCTGGTGGCTCACAAGGCATTGGCTTTGCCGTACCTTCAAAAATAGCGCGCAAAGTACTGTTCGATATTGTAGAAAACGGCAGAGTCATACGGGGTTGGCTCGGTGCTTATACACAACCTTTGACTGAATTACAGAGAACCAATCTAGGCCTAGAAAAAACAAATGGCATCGTAATCACAGGCGTAGTCGAACAAGGACCTGCCAATCAAGCTGGGCTGCAAGTAGGCGACATTATTCTACAAATCAATGATAATTCCATACAAGGGGAGCAACAAACACGCACTTTCATTGCTAACCTTTTACCTGGTGACAGAGTTAAATTATTAGTCTTACGCCAACAAAACCAAAAAATACTCGAATTAACGATTGGCCAACGTCCTACAAAAGTGTATCAATAAACTCTCACACTGTATTCATAAAGAATGGGCATGAAATAATTTTAACATTTGAAGCGGATGCTTGTCTGAGCGAAGCGAGTTTAGAAGCGGCAAATGTAAAAGTTATTTCTTATAGCGGTTTTCAGAATGGTTAGATGTAGGCGCCGACGAGTGAGAGCCGCTGAGTGTATAAATAATACATGATGCGGTCGATCGAGGAAGGCA
>JANQJO010000100.1 GCA_028281605.1 Pseudomonadales bacterium | reverse complement strand
GTGTCCCAGAATAAAGTTTACAAGCTTCGCTCCTGAACTCGCTGCGCTCAGACATGCATCCGCTCACATTGTAAACTTTATTCTGGGACACCTCCTAAGGGACTGAGCAATATCGGTGTATTGGGTGAAAATGAAATGCTTCACCAAAAACTGTATCAGTGCCGTGCTTGATTATGATTATATTGTAAAATGAAAGGTTGGGTATAGAGACTCCATTTTAGGTAAGGCACAGGAAACAGCCATGAGCGATGTAATAAGCGTCACCCCAGGTGATGAAAATTGCATTTGCACGGTAAATAATCTACCCATTTTGAGCGGATGCATGTTTGGGCACAGCGAGTTTAGAAGCGAACAATGGGTAGATTACTTCCTGTGCCTTACCTTATTTTAAAGTACACAAATAAGAGAGCAGTTAGGGCATATGCTTGTAGCAAGTGAAGAGATATTGATCAACTGTGCGTTTGCTGAAAATCGTGTGGCAATTTTAGAGAATGGCATAGTACAAGAAATATTCATTGAACGTGAACAGCATTGCAGTCGAGTTGGGGCTATCTTTAAAGGAAAGGTGCTAAGAGTGCTGCCGGGGATGCAAGCTGCGTTTGTGGACATTGGTTTGGAGCGGGCTGCGTTTATCCATGCTGGTGATATTTCAAACTGTCTTTTGGGAGAAGAATCGAGTGAGTTAGATCAATCTAATGCTGTTCCTGATATCCGATCATTATTGACTGAAGGGCAAACTATCGTTGTGCAAGTTGTCAAAGATCAGATGGGTACTAAAGGAGCACGCTTAACGACCAATTTATCTATTCCCTCTCGATATTTAGTGTTAATGCCTTGTATCAATCATATCGGTGTTTCACAAAAAATTGAATGTGAACAGGAAAGAGAACGTTTAAAAACACTCGTACAAAACGCTATGTTTGCCATCCAAAAAGAGCACACAGGGGTGTCACCACTGAGGGGAGCTATTGTTAGAACTGTAGCAGAGGGGGTTAGTGCAGAGGCTCTGGAGGGAGATTTAAATTTTTTACTTAAGCGTTGGGTTTCAATAAAAAATAAAATGAATGTGGTTGAGCCAGGTTATGTCATTTATGCAGACTTACCTTTATTCTTACGCGTTATTCGTGACATGGCCAAATTTGAAATTGAACGTGTGCGTATTGATGATTACGAAGTTTATGAGAATGTGAAAAATTTTGTTAAAGACTTTATGCCAAAGGTGACGGATAAAATAGAATATTATAGTGAATCTTGCCCCATTTTTGATCTTTACAGTATTGAAGAGGAAGTCAATAAAGCATTGCATCGGGAAGTGCAATTAAAATCAGGTGGTTATTTGGTTATTGATCAAACTGAAGCGATGACTACAGTAGATATCAATACAGGTGCTTTTGTTGGCAGTAAGAGTTTAGAGGAAACGATTTTTAAAACAAACTTGGAGGCTTCAGCAGTCATCGCTCGTCAGTTGCGGTTACGTAATTTAGGGGGCATTATTATTATTGATTTTATTGATATGCAAGATGCTGAGCATATTCATCAAGTATTGTGTCATTTTGAAAAATATTTAGAAAAGGATCATGCTAAAACTAAAATTACCAATATGTCAGAATTTGGTTTAGTTGAAATGACTCGTAAACGTACGAGAGAAAGTTTAGAAAAAATTTTGTGTCACCCTTGTCCGATGTGTGACGGTAGAAGTTTTATTAAAACCTGTGAGAGTATTTGTTTTGAAATTTATCGTGAAATTTTAAGAGTTTCAACGCAATACAATGCGCAAGGTTATTTGGTTATAGCCTCTGAGGACGTGATTGGTCAATTACTGGACAAAGAGTCATCTAATGTGGCTGATTTGGCAAAATGTATTGGTAAAACAATTAATTTTCAGGCGGAAATGCTTTATCACCCAGAACATTATGATGTTGTGTTAATGTAACGCATTGATTAAAGAAAGGGACAAAAAAGAGTAAGATGAAAAACAGCACAGGACTTTCCAGTAAGGCCCTATATGGCGTAGTTAATACGGTTTGGGTTGTTTTGATTGTTTGTTTGATATTTATGGCTATATATGTTTCTTTGGGGAGACATTTGGTTGATTTGGTAGGGCAAAATAAAAACAAAATTGAGGCATGGCTTTCCGATTCTATAGGCCAACCTGTTTCGATTGGATTAATTGAAGGTCATTGGCATTTTTTATGGCCATCTTTGTCGCTGCAGCAGATTGAAATATATTCAAAGCCCAGTGCAGTCAGTGGCGTTGATGTTGATCATGAACCTGAATTTGTTGTGCAGTTTTGTCACATCGGGTTGGATGTGTTTGAAACTTTGCTTGACCTTGAGCCGCGTTTGAGTTTTTTACATTTGAGTGGTTTAAATTTACATTGGGTCAGTCAGCAGGGAAAAACGACCCTGATACCAGGGTTGGATCAATTGTCTGTGGGACAATCAAAAAAAGCTTCAGAGCATTCGGAGCAAGAGAAGGCACTTACTTACTTGGTGTCTATGATTGATCACTTGATTGAAAAGCGAGGCTTGATTTTACAAAATATAGATTTGCAGATGGAGCTAGAGCATTACAATCAACATGTGCAAGTCAAGCAAATTGCACTTTCTCAGGTGGCGGAAAAGTATTATGTTCACAGTAATGTTCAATTGTTAAAAGATAGACCCGTTAGTTTTTCATTGCAGTCGGTATTTAGAGGTCGTTTGTTATCTCCAGGTTCTTGGGAAGGGCTTTTTTATGTGAATTTTGATCGAACTGATTTAGGCTTTTTATTTCAAAATAGCCAATTTGGTGAGATGGAAATAACAAATTTTGATATGAATTTAACGGCTTGGGGAGAGTTTGAAAAATCTAGGTTGCGTAGGATGAGTGGCAAGGCTACTTTATTTGATTTTATTGTAAAGCATTCGGTATCTTCTGCGCTGATAGAGCACATTAATCGGTTGAGTACAGATTTTGTATGGGAAATGAATTTAGAGGATGATTGGGAACTTGGGTTTAACAATATTCAAGCGCTTGATTTGAGTGATTCTACGATTGCTATTGATACTCTTTTTTTAAAGGGAGAAGGCTTGCCTTTTTTGACAGATACTGCAGAGGTTACCTTACAAGTAGAGCAGATAGATTTAAAGCAAGTAACGAATTTTATGCAGCAAAGTCACTTTCTAGATTTGAGTGTGCGTGAGCTAGTTAAAGAGTTGGCTGTGACAGGTATAGCAGAAAGTTTGCAGCTAAATGCTAGTGTCCGAAATAATCATTGGCAGGATTTTAAGGTCAGTACACATTTTAAATCTTTGAATGCTCAAGCGATTGAACCGTGGCCAGGTGTGAAAAATGTGAGTGGTTTTCTCAGTATTTCCCCATCTGGTGGCTTGTTGCAGTTGGCAACAAAAGCTTCTGAACTTACTTTATCTCCTTTTTTCAGAGAGTCTTGGTTGGCAGATAAGCTTTATGGTACAGTTGCTTGGAGTTTTGAAAAGAGTGGCTTGTCTATACGTTCTGGAATTATCCATATGCAGACACAGGATGTGCATGCTCAGGCGTTGTTGCAATTGTGGTATCCTCAAGTAACAGAGGCAAAAAAAATGCTTAATCCTCAGCTTGAAACTCTGGTTTCTTTATATGACGGCCAGGGTGAGAAGGCCTCATTGTACTTACCGATTAAGCCTGTTTCTAAAGATTTTGTTGCTTGGTTTGATCAGTCTGTACAGGGTGGTTTTTTAGAGAATGCTAATATTTTGTTTCGTGGTCCGATTAAACCTGAGCGATATTTGGAAAAAACCTTTCTGATGGAGTATGAAATTGAAAAAGGCGAGTTTGAATTTTTGCCTGAATGGCCTAGAGTCAAAAATGCAAAGATGACTGTGTTGCAAGAGGGGAGACAAACCTTTGTTGAAATACAAAAAGCCGATATTAATAATGCACAAGTCAGTAAGGGATTTATAAAAATTCCATTTTATGAGCGTGGAAAAATTCCTTACTTACATTTGGATGCAACTTTTTTCAGTGATGCAAGCAATGGTATCGACTTTTTACGGAGAACCCCCTTACGTAAGCATGTGGCTGGTTTTATTGATAATGTTGCAGTGCAAGGCCCTATGAATATTGATTTAAAATTGGTGATACCTTTGCGAAAAAAACCGAAAGAAAAATTGGCTGTTAAAGCAGATGTTTTGGTTACCTTAGAAGATAGTGCGGCCAGCTTTAAATCTTGGCAATTAGATTTAAGTGCGCTTGAAGGTGAGTTTGCTTATAAAACTCAGCAAGGATTGAGTAGTAAAGGCTGGCGTGCAAAAGTATTAGGGCATAATATTGTAGGTAAAGTAAGCACTGATGCTACGGTTAAAGGCGTAACAAAAACACAGGTGCAATTCTTTGGGCAAGTAGAACCTACTGTATTAGAGAATTGGCTTAAGCAGCCAATTTTTTCTTTTGTTTCCGGTGCCATTGATTACCAGGCAGAATTGGGTTTATATGCAATTCAAGGCTCGAACAGTGAGCGGAGTATACCCAATTATGTTCGAGTATATTCCAGTCTTAAAGGGACCACTTTATCCTTACCTAAGCCTTTAACTAAGCCGCCTCAGAAGCCGTTGCAAACCTCGGTTCAACTAACTCTGGCTGAAACACGTGAGTTGGACATTCAAGCTGAAAATACTTTTGCGGCATCATTGAAATTCAAACCTGAAAGATTGGAAAGCATTTACTTGCATTTTGGGGATAAGAAAGTTAAATCTAAAATTCACCCAGGTGTTACTGTCACAGGGCAATTAGAGCAAGTGGATTATGATCAATGGAAGAATTTTTACATACAGTATCAGCAAGTTTCTAAAAAAATGTTTGAGAGATTTGAGAAAGTTACGCAGAGTGCTGATTTTGAAGGCATTGAGGTTTCAGGTGACAAAAAATATAGATTTATAAGAGATTTAACAGGGGTCGTGCTTGATATAGAAAGACTTAATTTTCCAACCTTGTCTTTAAATCAGGTTGATCTACAACTTATGTCTTTTGATGAGAAATGGCACCTTACTTTACAAAGTGAAGAGATAGTGGGGAGTATGCGTATTCCTCTGGTTTATTTGGGTGTGTTGGATCGATTAGATTGGCCATTAATGCCAGAGCAAACTTTGTTTGATAAGTATTTTAATCAATCTCCTATTGATTTGGAGTTATGGTCTTTGACTTTGCCTCAATTGGCTCAATTGAAAAAAGACTTTGCGAAGAATTTGTTAATGCCCAATCAAAAAAAACCACAGGAGATATCAGAGCAACAATCATCTATTTTACCTTGGAGTCAGTTGTCTCCTAAGTGGGTGCCACCTATGACCATCAACATACGAAATATACAATTGGCTGAAAATGATTGGGGAGCTTGGTTATTAGCAACTCATGTTGTCGAGGATGGTGTAGAGATTAAAAAAATCAATGCGCATTTTAAAGATTTACATGTGAAAGGTAAGGGGTTTTGGCGTCTACAAAAAGCGGGTCCTGTGACTTATTTTATGGGGGATATCAGCTCTAAAGATGTTGAAAAGACGATGGTCAGGTGGGGCTTTGCACCTACGGTGAGTAGTGAAAAGGCTTCTTTGGTGGCCAATGTAAAGTGGCCAGGTGCTCCTTTAGATTTTGCATTTGACCGTTTAAATGGCAAGCTGGCTGTCCATGTGGATGATGGTACTTTATTGAAATTAGATCCTAGAACATCTTCGGTGCGAGTAGTCGGTTTATTAAATTTTGAAACCTTAAGTCGTCGTATGCAGCTGGATTTTTCTGATGTGCTTTCTAAAGGCTTAGCGTTTGATGTATTAAGTGGAGCTTTTGAGATACGAGAGACGATATTGAGTACAAATAGCTTTAAATTAAAAGGACCATCGGCTCATTTTGAAGTGAAAGGGAAAGTATTTTTAGATACTCAGAGCATCGATCAAGAAATGGTTGTGACGATACCGATTACCCGAAATTTAGTGTTACCAGCCGCTGCGACTGGCGGGCTGCCAGCTGCGACAGCAGCTTATGTGATCGATAAGGCGATTGGAAAGCAGTTAAATAAACTGACTACACTAAAATTTGAAGTCAAAGGGGATTGGTTGGATCCTAAAATAACACGTAAAAGAAGGTTTTAGATTAGTGGTAAGAGTGGCATCTATACAAATGGTCAGTGGTTCTGATTGGCAGGTTAATCTTGAGACGGCTTTGCGTTTGATGATACAAGCTGTGACTGAAGAAGCCAAGTTGTTGGTATTGCCAGAGCATTTTATTGTATTTTCGCACAATCATTATCGGGATTATGCTGAAGATACGGTAAAGCATACTCAAGTTCGGGACGAATTGGCTGCTTTTGCTCGTAAGCATCAAGTTTGGATATGCTGTGGTACTCAACCACAGTTATCGATTGATGTGACAGAAAAACGAGATAAGTTATTTTCAAGTGCTGTTTTGATTGATGAGATGGGTTGTAGCGTTGCTGAATACCATAAAATGCATTTATTTGATGCCATTGTTGGTGATAAAGTAGGTGCGTATTGTGAATCTGATACATTTACTGGTGGAGATAGTATAGAAGTTGTTGAGACACCTTTCGGGAAAGTGGGGTTAGCGGTATGTTACGATTTAAGGTTTCCAGAATTATTTCGTTACATGGCACAAAAAGGTGCGCAAATTTTTTTAGTACCCAGTGCTTTTACAGAAAAAACGGGGCAGGCACACTGGCATAGCCTGGTTCGAACAAGAGCTATTGAAAATTTAGCCTATGTAGTGGCCTGTAATCAAGGTGGGCAGCATGACAGGAAAAGAAAGACTTACGGGCACAGTTGTATCGTAGATCCATGGGGTACGTTTTTGGGAGAAGCACGCTATGGGTCTGCAGTGATTGTTGCAGATTTTGATGTAAAAAAAGTAGAGCGTTTACGATCTGATTTCCCAGTTTTGCAACATTGTCGGTTGACGATTTCTTTTTAGGAGGAAGTAAAGTAAATATGATGGGCGATGCCCCTTTGACTCGATTATAGAGAAATACAGAATAATTCGATATTTATTTTGGATGCCGCCATTGAGTTATATAGCGGCTTTCAGAAAGGTTAATGGTTGTTGCCTTCCTCGATCGACCGCATCATGTATTATTTATACACTCAGCGGCTCTCACTTGTCGGCGCCTACATCTAACCATTCTGAAAACCGCTATAGGGATATATTATCTGTCAATAATATGTCTGTTTCTTCTTCGTTATATATAAAGTAGCCATTTTCAGAAAGATGTTTGCCGATGAGTGCATTAACGCAGAGCCTTATCAATTTATTGTCAGGGCTTTCAGATTGAGTTTGATCGTTTGAGTATTGTTCTATAATGGCAGCTTCAATGTATTTAAAAAGCTTTTGATTTAAGCCTTGTAGCTGTTTATTGATATTTTCTAACTTATCTTTATCAGTTTGTGTTGTTGCCTGATTTTTCTGTTTTTCTAAATGCTCTAAGAGTTGTTTCTGATCTTTATGATTTTGAAAATATTCTTCTGCTTTTTGATGGATGAGGTTTAGAATGCTGTTATTTAACAGCTCTAGGCTGTTTAGCTCAAAGCCCTTGAAAATGCCTGTAAAGGTTGAACAAATTCTGCCTATTTGGCCGTCTATGCAATAAATTTGGAATGTTTTTTTGTTATATGCATCATAATGTATATGTATGCTGCTTATGGATTTGATAAAACTTTCAATACATGTTTCTTTTAGTAATTCTTTATTCATTGAATGATTATTTTCATGTAAAAATAAGTGCTGTAGAATTTCTGGGTCTGTTTCAATGCATTGAATCATTCGCCATGTTTGCTCAATGAATTGTATGGCCTTTTTCGATGCGTGTGGGCTTGTGTGATAGTAGAACATGACAGTGAAAAAACTTTTCAGTTGTTCTATATTTCCCGTCTTTGGCGTTTTTTTATTAAGAGCTTGTTCAAGTTCAACAACGCTTGTTTCAAAAGAATTTGATTCCATTATACTTTCAGGTATTTTTTCTTCAAATATAAGATTCCACGTTTCTTTAAGGATGTTACTGGTGTTTGTTGGGGTGTTAGATTGAGTGTATTGATCTAATTTTGTTTTGATTTTAGAGTACGATATGGCAGTGATAGGGTCATGAGCATTTTGTGTAGAACTCAATTGAACGTGCGGAATTTTTAGTAAAGCCGCTATTTTTTCTTCTCGTTGAGTTATGTTTTTATTGCCCAGAAGGTAATTGTAGAGTGTAATTTCTACCTCTAGTGTCAAATTGTCGTGTAATGTTGTTGGGCTGTGTTTTAGAAAAGAGGTGAAAGCCTTTGTAGTGTCGATTTCATCTAAGTCTAAAATGTAATATAAAGGAGTATAATCATATTTTTTGTCGCGAAGAGAGGCATCAGCTCCTTTGGCAAGTAATTGATTCATGACTTTCCATTTCCCCTGTTCAATGGCCATTATCAAAGGTGTTTTGTTATAACAATACCAATTTGCATTGACACCATATTTGATAAGTTCCATGATGATATCGTCATCAACTTTGTAGGCTAAGGCTGTGTGTAGTAGTGCTGTAGCTATTGCAGTCCTTTTTGGTGTGTTATTGATGAATAGAGTATAAAGATTATGAAATTTAATTGTGTTATTCTCTTTAATTGCTGTTCGCAAGTCGTTGAAAGAGTCCGTACTAAACACACCGATTGTCTCTTTTATCTCTTTAGTGGTGTTTTTTTGGCTAGCTTTCTGTAATATTTCTTTATCTCTGATGTGGCGAAGAGGGCTTGCTAGTAAAGTTTCTACTGTAGCATTGTTTTTACTGTTGATTGCTAGTATTAAAAGTTGGTATTGAAATTTTCTAGATAGACTGACTTTATGATCGGTTTTTTTTTCTATAAAAAATCTTGTGTTTTCTATATTGCCTTCCATAATCGATTGCTTTAATCCAGCTTGGATAAGTTGATCACAGCATTGTGTTATGCTAGTAAGGTTGGTGAAGTCGGGGTTGGATGATATGTGCCTTTTAATTTCTTTGTAAGCTGCTTTTACTGTATCTGAGTTAAAAATAAAATTGGATTGTTTGATAAATATTCTTAATAGTCTGTTATCGCCACGTGTGCACACATCGGTTAATAGCGCTATTTTAACTTGTATGATAGCTGTGTGGTTTTGATTATTATATGGTTCTGCTAAAAAGAATTCCATTTGATCTGTGTCGGGTATTCGGCTAGCTTCTATTAATCCAGTTATTTTTAAAAGATCTAATATGTCGAGGTCGGGTAAACTTTTAATTTTGAGGGAAGTCCCTTTTATGTTTTCTAAGTTAAGTATAAAATTAAGCCTTTTTTCCTGTACCAGGTTGATAATATTGATATTTTGGGTTCGGTAGGTGTGGGTTAAAATTTTTAAACCAGTTTCTTTGCTGAAAATTTCTTGTTTTGAAGTAATAATGTTTAATAAATATTGTAGATTTCTAGTATCTTGATGCTTTAAAGCAGATACAAAGCAAATTTCACATAATTTATTTAGGTTTTTTAGGTGGTCTATTAGGCAGCCTATTCGTTGGTTTGGTGTTTCATATATTGTTTTTATTTTTTCTTCTAATATTGCTGTTAAAGTTTCTCTAATTTCTTTTGATGCGAGTAGCTGTTTTTTTTTCTCAATGTAAAATAAAGCGTTTTTATTTTCGAAATCTTGAGTAAATAAGTCTGCTCCCCTATTTAATAAATACTTTAGTGCTTCTGGATTTGTTTCTTCTATTGCAGAGATTAATAGGGTCTTTTTAGTTTGTATGTCTTTAGTGTTGAATGTGGTGTCTTCAGTGTTAAGGAAAGCTTCTATATGATCCTTAACTGAGCTAAAACTTTGTTTTGATGCTATGCCTCTGAATGCAAGAATTTTACTTGCGATTTTTTTTTCGTGATCATTTGAACTTGTTTTTACAATTTCTTCTAAGGCTGTTGTTGATGACTTTTCTAGTTTTAATTCGTATATTGTATCACGAGTGATGCTGTCTAGGAGATTTAGTTCTAATAAATGTGACAAATCACTTTTATTCAAAGTAGCTTGTATGGCTTGTATTTTTTTGTGCGTGGCCAGTAAGTTTAATAAACTGATGAGGTCATTAGCAGTTTGTGGCAATTTCAGTTCAGTCTTGGTTATTATAAGAGAAGCAATGTTTGCATCATTGTTTTTTATGGCGTATGTAAGTAGTTTTGATAGATATTTTGGGTGTATATTTGTTAGTTCTGGTTTGTTGGTTAAGAAGTTGGAGATAGCAAAATTTTGGTGATTTTTTTTGTTTTTTAATACGGCTCTGAGAACGCGCGTTTCAGTTGTGTATCGTAGGCGTTGGTGAGCATTTTTGAAGGTTTTGATCCATGATTTTGGTCCTCTCATATGTGAGCAAAATGTATGGTATGCTCTTTTTATTGGTTTTATAGGGTCGGAGCTTACTTTTGCGAGAACAGTCGTGCTGGGGGGTAAGGCTTCATCTGAACCCTGTCGTGGGTTTGTTCGAGTCTGATTGATAATAAGTCTGGGGTTATCCATGTTTATTTTTTCTTTGATTTTGTTTTATGGATACTGTTATACCCTTTGTATAGGCATATTAGAACAATATATTTAACTCATGAGACACTGTTACTGCTTGATAATGGTTTATTAAGTTTATTTTACAGTTCTTGATTATTTTTTGTAAAGTTATATTTTGATGTATAGGTCGGTTTTTCAGCATTATAGAAATATAGTGAAAGTTTAGGGTAGGGAGCGTGCATGAAATAACTTTAACGCTTAGAGCGGATGCGTGTTTGAGCAAAGCGAGTTCAGGAGTGACAAATGTTAAAGTTATTTCGTGTACGTTCCTAGGTTTATTGGGTTATGAGGGTTGTTTTAGTACTTACGTAAAAGTTATGAATCAAGCTTTCTGAGCGTATCGACCATGTCAGTGGCGCGACTTTTTACTTGCCTGGCCCACTTTGAATTTAGATGTTCATCGGCCGCATTATTATAAGTAAACTCGCCATCTCCATTGACAGCGGATCTTAGTTTTTTGAGCCCATTTTTGAAATTAGCATAAGCGTTCGCCCCAATGTTAAAACACATTTCTGTCATAAAGCGCTGAACAATAAGATTACTCTCTATTTGCATATTCAGTTGTTCTGCCAATTTTTTTGCGCCATTTAAATGAGTTTGGACATCTTCTGCCAGTTGCTGCATCACAAGTTCATCGGTTAAGCCTGCATGACAGTCATATTTTTCTTTGTTAGTAATTAAGTGGCCTATGCCTACGGTAGGTAAACCTTCAGAATCCAAATAAGAAGGCCAAAGATTTTTAGCTTTGCACGCCTGAAAATCACAACCGTTGGCTGTTTGTAGAGAGCCGCTCTCGATGCATTTGTAAATGGTCTCTTTGTCACCTTCGTGTTTGGTGATGGATGCTAACAGTTCAGGGTCATTTGCCGAAATCCAGCTTTCGTTTGTCATTTTTTTAGATCCTTGATGCTTTTTTTTGCGTTGATTATAAAAATCATAGAACTTGAATATGGAAATGTCTAACAAAGGTTATTCTTGGTTGCTTTTTAATCTTGAATGTTGGGCTGTGTGCTTATATAATGATTCCGGTTAAACTAGGGCATTAGTTGATATGAGCCATGCCAGTGCGTAAAAGACCCATCTCTGATATTAACGTAGTACCTTACATTGATGTAATGTTGGTGCTGTTGGTCGTCTTTATGGTAACAGCCCCATTAATTACACAAGGCATTGTGCTGCAGTTGCCAGCAGCGGATGCTCCATCTTTACCGCAAAAAGAAGAACCCTTAATTGTTTCTATTGATCAGCAAGGCCAATATTATTTTAATTTGGTCAAAACCCCTGATCAGCCCACTGATTTGCTAGAGATACAAGACCAAATTCGAAAAATTCTTCAGCAGAAGCCTAATGCACAAGTTTTGATTGAAGGGGATGGTCGAGTGCCTTATGCAAAAGTGATATTTTTGATGAGTGAATTGCAGAAAACTGGAGTCAAAGGGGTAGGGTTGATTACTTCTGATTTAAAAACAACCGAATAATTTTAGTATAAAAAAGTAAGTTGCTGTAAGCCTAGGAACGGTTTTGAGAACAAAGCGTTGATGACAACAAAAGTATTTAAACCTAGTAGTTATTGGCTTGCTACTTTGTGGAGTTTGACGTTTCACATTGTAATCATTTTGCTTATTGCTGTGAGTGCGGGTTGGCTCAATTCTGAAGTGAAGCCGCATCCACGACCTTTGTTTATGCAGGTGAGTTTAATGCCCGCAATAAAGGCTGAAAAGTCACAGCAGCCAGCAATAAAAACTGATAAAAAATCAAAACAACCCCAACCTAAAGATAAGGTTAAGCCTGCTGCAAAAACAGTGCGTAAACCTAAAGCCAGTGTAGAACAAAAGCAGAACAAGTCTGCTCAACCTAAGACTCAGGCTCAGCCCAAAAAAAAGAAAGAAGCACCGCCTCGGCCGAAAAAGCCGACTTTGGCTTTGCCTATAGAGCCTGATTTGAATGTGCTTCTAGAGCAAGAGGCACAAACCATGCAGGCATTGGAAGCCCAAATTCAAGCAGAACAAGCTGCTTTGGCAGAAGAAGTGGCTGTTGTGGAAGAGTATATGGGGCTTATTAGGCGCTCTATCGAACAGCAGTGGTCGCGACCGGCCAGTGCTCGTAATGGCATGGAAACTGTATTGTTGGTAAAATTACTGCCTGATGGGCTAGTGAACCAAGTGACTCTCATCAAATCGAGTGGAGATGCGGCCTTAGATCGTGCTGCCTTAAAGGCGATGCAAAGAGTAGGAACTTTACCTGTGCCTGATGATCCTAAGATTTTCGATCAGTATTTCCGTAGTATACAATTTCCATTTAGACCAGAGGATTTGCCTCTTTGAGTGTAACTTGTCAATTAAAAAATCGTATGAGTGATCAACAGAATCGAGCTTATGTGCCTTGGTACATTTTGTTCTTGATGTTCGTGGTTGGTGCTCAGGCGGCAACGCAAGAAGCAACCGAGTTGGTGATTGAGATTACTTCAGGTATTGATCAGCAAACTTCGATAGCCATAGTGCCTTTTCAGTGGCAGGGATCTGGCCTGCTGCCAGTAAATGTCAATACCATTGTCAATGCTGATTTGTATCGTAGTGGCTTGTTTAAACCTTTGGATGCGGCAGCGATGTTGAGCCGACCGTCTGTGGAGACGGAGATTTTATTTCGAGAATGGCGTGCTTTAGAGGTAGATTACTTGGTCATAGGGTCACTTGCACCGAGTAACGATCAAGCCTTGAGCTATCAGTTTGCACTCTACGATGTGGTGCGTGAAAGACTTTTGTTCACAGAAAAAGGGGTTGGAGGTAATATTAGAGACATCAGTCATCATGTCAGCGATCAAGTTTATGAAAAAATCACCGGTGTTCGTGGCGCCTTCTCGACTCAAATATTATATGTTTCAGTTGAGCGTAAAGGTTTGGATCAAATTTACAAATTGAAGCGAGCCGACAGTGATGGTCATCGTATGGTGACTTTATTTCAGTCTGATGAACCTATTTTGTCTCCTACTTGGTCTCCTGATGCTAAACAGATTGCTTATGTTTCTTATCATAAAGGCCGTAAGCCAGGAATTTACTTGCATGATATTACAACAGGCCAACAACAGCAATTGACTTACTTCAAGGGCATTAATGGGGCACCTGCTTGGTCTCCAGACGGTCGTTATATGGCCCTGGTGTTGTCTAAAGATGGTAATCCGGAGATTTATCTGCTAGAAATAGCCAACAAGAATCTGGTTCGCTTGACTGATCATCATGCTATTGATACAGAACCTACTTGGATGCCTCATGGTAAGAGTTTAATCTTTACCTCGGATCGTGGTGGAGGGCCACAGCTGTATGAGTTGGGCTTACAAGACGGTTCTTTGCGGCGCTTGACGTTTCAAGGGTCCTATAATGCTAAGGGTGTGTTGTCTGCTGATGGTCGATTTTTAGGCATGGTGCATCGCTCACAGGGGCGTTTTCATATTGCTGTGAAAGATTTGTTGCGGGGTACGTTTCACGTTTTGACAGAGACATCTTTGGATGAAACGCCTAGTCTGGCGCCTAATGCAAGTATGGTGATCTATGCGACTCGATATCGTGGTAAGGGTATCTTAAGTGCAGTATCTTTAGATGGCCAAGTTAAGGTAAGATTACCCGCTAGGATTGGGGAGGTGCGTGAACCAGCCTGGTCCCCTTATTTGAAACAGCCTTGATTGTTTGTATTTTAATCTAGCGTTTCACTTTTGTTGGGGCAAGTGCTGTGTTTTAAATTCAGTATAAATTTAGGTGTACAAAGTAGATAGAACGTTTAAAGGAGTTTGATATGCGATTGATAAAAACAGTACAAGGTTTGGGGCTGATGGTTTTGTTGGTGTTTGTAGGATGTTCAAGTACACCGAAAACAGAGGATGTTATGGTAACGGATGACACGATTGAAAATTCGTCAAACTCGAGCGTTCAAGAGCCTTCTGATGACAGTAATTACCAAGCTTACCAGGCGCAAGCGGGCAGCTCAGTGCAATCTCAATCTGATGTTGGAAAGACTGAAGATACATCATTACTGGGAACGACGGTTTTTTTCTTTGATTTTGACAAATCCATTGTGCAACCTGAGGCGTATTCAGCTTTGAAAGCCCATGCTCGTAAGCTTGCGAACAACAGCCGTTTAAAAGTGCGTTTAGAAGGTCATGCGGATGAACGTGGTACACGAGAGTACAATATTGCTTTGGGTGAGAGAAGAGGCCATTCGGTTGCTAGATTTTTACGCATCAATGGTGTTTCCAATAGTCAAATGGAAGTGGTCAGCTATGGTGAAGAAAAACCGGCAGATTATGGCCATAATGAAACTTCTTGGACACGAAATCGTCGTGTAGAATTGGTCTACCGTTGATTGTTAGAATGCTGAACTAAGAGTCATAGTAAAGATGGCGCTTACTTATTTGCATATATATTCGCTGCGTATAACTGTTTTGCTTAGCTTTTACTTCTGCCTATCTGCTTCAATCATGGCTGAAGAGACTGGGGTAGAAATAGAAGAAGTAGAAGTAGAAGCAAAGTTTGGAGTCAAATCACAGCCTATTCCCGTTTTGAAAATGGGGGAAAAGGTTGTTGTGCCTACTGCTGCGGTCCCTCATCGAAAGCCAGCGCAATGGCCGGTTAAGTCAGATTCTTCTGAGGCTTCTCCAATTGGGAGCATGGATATTGCTGAGAGTGATTTATTGGTTCAGGTGCCTAGTGCAGGTGATCGTGGCATTGCTCGTCAAAGTGCCACTAAAACCGAAGATGTCGACTTGTGGGAATTGTACCATCAGTTAGAGCTTTTAGATGACGAAGTTCGGCAATTGAGAGGTCAGCTGGAGAAGGCCTATCATGAGTTGGAATTGTTAAAAAAACAGCAGACTCGACGATATTTAGATTTGGATGAGCGCATCAATCGTTTAGCAGGCCTAAGTGATGGGACTGTAGTGCAACGTGTATCGCCTACTTTACAAAAAGGCTCGCATACAACCAAGGCTGTATCCAGAGTACAAAAGCCAAGTGTTAATACAGCGGCGGGGTCTGCGATTACGCAAAAGCAACGTTATGAAATTTTGTATAAAGCCTTAGAAAATAAGGATTTTGTCCAAGCAGAGCAAGGTTTTGAGCAATTTATAAAAGACTTTCCAGCTGCTTCATTGACTGCAAATGCGCTGTATTGGTTGGCTGAGCTGGCTTTAAGAAGCAAGCCTTCAAAAGAACCTTTAGCTTTGACGTATTTAGAACGTGTACTGACAGAGTTTCCGGATCACGGGAAAGTGCCTGATGTTTTGTATAAAAAAGCAATTTTATTGTATCGGCAGGATAAAACGACAGAAGCGGTAGCAATTTTTGAATCTTTGCAATCATCTTACCCAGATACCACAGCTGCTAGATTGGCTGAGCATCAATTAAAGCGTTTGCAAAAGGCCGTTCATTAAAAACGTTTGTAAAACAATACAATTGTTATGTGAAAATTACTGTCGGGGAAATTAAGAAAATATGTATCATAGTAATGAGTCATTGCTCATATTTGAGCAAGAACTTGAACTCATAGAGAAGGAGCTAAAGGGTAGTGTTATTCGCACGGCGAACTCCAGAAAAAACCCGCAAAATCCTCTTAGACCAGGAAAAGAGATTACATATGATCCTATGACAAAAGAACAAAAGAGCGCATTTTTGTCCTTGTCCGAAGAATATGATCTAAAAGTGTACGAAATCGTATCAAAAGGTAGTGCCACTGAAGTTATGGTGTCGTCTGAGGAAGAAGCTATCTTACTGAATGGATTCGCATCAAAAATTTGTGAGCTTGTAATTAAAGATTATCCGGATATTGACGGTGTTGATGAAAGTATAAACGCTGATGCTGAGATGATAGTTTATATGATATCAAACATTCTGTCGGAAGCGGGCTTTGATATCTGAAATGATATTACACACTTCTGTGCGTCGACGTATACTGCTATGCACGCTCTTGGAACGTGATATTAAAACGTGATGTTAAAAAAAACACTGGCTATTTTTATTAATCCCTGGTTTTTTAAAACACTGGGCTTTTTGTTGTTAGCGTTATTTATTTTGCTGGCAGGCCCTTACTTTTCTTTTGGTGAGTATGAACCGCTAAAATCTTTCGTCGCACGAGCGGTGCTGGTTTTGATTGTTGGTCTTTCATTATTTTTACCAAATTTTTGGCGTAGGCTTAGTGAGCTTGCTGGTGGGCGTCATCTATTACAATGGTTGCAAGCGTTTTTGAGAGGGGATGCACACAGTCCAGGGATTAAAACCATGACCTCTCACTTTGAAGCAGGTATTCGTGCTTTGAAACCTAGCCTGTTTAAAAACAAAAGCCTTTATGATGTACCCTGGTACCTTGTGATTGGTCGAACTGGCTCTGGTAAAACTACGGCTTTAATGAATAGTGGTCTTGAGTTTCCACTTGAGAGACGTTGCAGCACGGCGGTATCGGAAGCCGTGGACAGCACGCTTTACTGCGATTGGTGGTTTGCTCAAGGTGGGGTTTTGATTGATACGGCTGGGCGTTATGTTTTACAAGATCGTGATCAACAAACAGATAAAAAAGAATGGTTGTATTTGATAAAGTTGTTACGTAAACATAGGCGTCGACGTCCCATTAATGGTGTGGTGCTGACTGTTAATATTATGGATATAGTCAATGTGTCGCAGGCTGAACGTTTAAAGCAGGCCTATGAAATTAAGCAGCGTATGCAAGAACTTAGATACTCCTTTGGTACGCATTTGCCCGTGTATGTATTAGTCACTAAATTGGATTTGCTGTTTGGTTTCGTCGAATTTTTTGAGAATTTAAGTGCTGAGCAAAGACAACAGGTGTGGGGTGTAACGTTTAATCAGGCTGGTAAAGAGCAAGAGACAGAGTTAGCCGTACAGGCTTTTAGCAGAGAGTTTGATTTACTCATTGAGCGTTTAAATCAATGCACTTGTACACGTTTACATGATGAGCCTGATGAAAAAAAACGAAGTAAGATTTTCGGTTTTCCACAGCAATTGGCTGTGCATAAAGTCAAGCTGAATCGCTTTTTACGAGATATTTTTGTTAATGAGGTTAATGAGAAGGGTGTGAAAGATGCGACTGAATTATCTTTAAGAGGTGTTTATTTTATTAGCTCGACTCAAGAAGCTACATCTTTTGATCGGTTCATCGAACAGGCCCCTGTACGTTCTGAGTTTGCTCAAACGAAATGTACTTCACTGGAGGCATTTAACAAAAGCTATTTTATACATGACTTATATAAAAAAGTCATTTTTAAAGAAGCGGGGTTAGTGGGAGTAAACCCTAGGCTCGAGCGCCATAGGCATCGGTTGCGTTATGGTGCTTGTGCTGTATTTTTGAGTATCTCTTGTTTGAGTGTGTGTGTGTGGATATGGCATTATCTTTCTCAGGTAGAGCGTATTGAGCAATTTGATCGATGGGTCGAAAGTTCTAAATCTGAATGGTTGCATTTTTCAGAAAAATCAAACAGTTCAGAGCAGGATGTTGTTGCTTGGCTGCGATCAGTAAACCTTCAGTTGACTGACCTTGAAGCAACGCAAGCAGGTAACGGTCTTGCTCGTGCTTGGCACCCTGCTCAATACAATAAGCTTGCTGATGCAGTACAGTATTTTTATGAAAACTTGTTGTTTTATTTTAAACTTCCCCAGGTAAAGCGGTATTTAGAAGATCATTTACAAGATGAACAAATAACCGTACAGGCACGTTATGAAGCTTTAAAGGCTTATTTAATGCTTGGTTTAAATCAGTATTACGATGCAAATTTCATATTGAATTTTTTTCAGAACTCTAGCCGTGTAAGCCAGCTTATGTCTGAACAAGATTTAAAACGTTTGAGTGTTGCTTATAGTGCTCGTCGGCCTATTGTACATATAAACGATACTTTAATTGAACAAATACGTACGGGTTTGCTGAATGATGAGACTGATGAACAATGGCTTTATGGGCATGTTAAGAAAAACTTAGAACACCAGTTAAAGCATATGAGTGTACCTGAGTTTTCAGTTTATTCAGTGGCAGGAGAGTTGGATGCGACCAAAGTGTTTGTGAGACAAAGTGGTGCGAGTTTAAGACAAGGTATTTCCGCATTATTTTCACAAAAGAAAGGCTATCGTCTTTTTTTCTCAGAAGCTCCGGGTCAGGTGCGTGAGCTATTGAAAGAGAGACAGTGGGTTTTATATGATACAAGTCTTTTTTCAAAAGAATCTGTTTATCAGCAAGCTTTTGTTGAGCTTGAGAAGCTTTATTTCAAAGAGTATGTAAATAATTATAGAAGCTTACTAGAAGATACGGTGTTAGCACCTGTGACTAATCCACAGCAAGCTAAAGAGATGTTGGCATTGGTTTCTGATACAGAAAATTCTCCTTTGCTTAAACTCTTAAAGGCTGTACGAAATGAAACTCAACTGACCAGTTTTGATAAGTGGGCAGAAGGTGTATTAAGTTACGATACAATTGATGAGTATTATCCAACTCAGCCTGTACAAAGATTTCATGAAGGTGTTAGTCGTAACTTTATGGACTTAGATAGTTTTGTTCAAAATGATCAAGATCAGCCAGCACAGTTGGATACGTTGTTAGGGTCGTTTGGAGAATTACAAAAGTATTTTGATAGAGTTTTACTTGAAAAGGGAGCGGGTACGAGCATTCCAGAACCCATTGTAAGAGAAGGTGAGCATTTAGCGACTCAATTAAAGTTGGGAAGCGATGAGGCACCGGCTTTTGTCAAAGGGTTATTAGACTCCTTGTCTGAACGAACAGTAGCGATTGCTAACAGTGGCAGGCTTGCGCAGATTAATACACAGTGGCAAGCAGAGTCGTTACGGTTTTGTAAAGGTACAGTAATGGGCCGCTATCCTTTTGTAAAGAACAGTAAAAACTATGTGCAGCTTAACGATTTTAATCAATTTTTTTCTTATTCAGGAATGCTTAACAGTTTTTTTAATGAATATTTGATTTCCTATGTGGAGACAGCTTTTGATCCTTGGAGTAATAAAGCCTCTGCTGCTAAAGATGGGCTTAACTTATCTGAGAATGCCCTGGCATTTTTTCAACAAGCGCAAGAGATTAGACGTGCTTTTTTTCCTTTTAATGAAGGGCAAGCCAGTGTGAGCTTTAGGTTGACGCCTTTAAAAATGGATAAAGATATAGGCAGTCTTTGGATGAATATAGAGGGGCAAGTGATTCAATACGATCACAGCGCGCCGAGAATGTATTCATTGACTTGGCCTGGACAAAAGCCAGAGCTGGGTATTGTGTTGAAGTTGAATTTACTTGATAACAAGTCTGTTACTTTGCAGGTAAAAGAGGGGCCATGGGCTTTGTTTCATTTTTTTCAGAAAGCAGCTTTCAGACCAGGTGAAAGTGCCGAACAGTTTAGTGTGGATTTGCAGGTTGAAGCACGTGTCGTTAAGCTGTATTTAACAGCTTTGAGTGTTCACAATCCATTTGAAATGTTTAAAACGAATAAGCTGGCTGGGTTTAATTGTCCTGAACAGTTGTGAAGGCTTTGTCATAGTTTATGATTTGCTCAGTTCTTGATAGATTGGCTAATTTTAGTCATAATCTAGTTTAGTCATGACTATTTTTTGGTATGGGTGAATTTTGACACGGCTGAAATGCTTATGAATATTAATAAAAACAGATATCTATCTCCTTTTATTGCAAAAGATCTGGAAAGAAAAATGGTATTTGTGGGTGGGCCAAGGCAAGTTGGAAAAACCACATTAGCACTCACTCTTTTGGGTTACGAAAAAGGCAGTAAGCCAAAGAGTTATCTGAATTGGGACATTGCAGATCACCAAATGCAAATTATAAAAAATGAACTTCCCACTCAATTTCCTCGAATCGTGTTGGATGAGGTGCATAAATATGCTAAATGGCGTGGGTTAGCTAAAGGCTTTTATGATCAATATTACCCTGAGAAGCAGCTACTCATAACAGGATCTGCACGATTAGATTACTATCGAAAAGGCGGTGACTCTCTTTTGGGGAGATATCACTATTATCGCCTTCATCCTTATTCAATCATGGAGTTGAATCAGTCGCCTAGCCGAGAACAATTAAATGATTTGCTTGAGTTTGGTGGTTTTCCAGAGCCGCTGTATGTGGGCACGGCTCGCGGGTTAAGGCGTTGGCGTAATGATCGAATCACCCGTATTTTAGATGAGGACTTGCGAGACCTTGAGAGAGTCCAAGAGGTCAGTTTGTTGAAAATTTTGCTGGCTGCTTTGCCTGAGCGTGTAGGATCGCCTTTGTCATTGCAATCTTTGCGGGAAGATTTGCAAGTTTCTCATGATTCAATCAGAAGGTGGCTGGCTATTTTTGATAATTTATACCTTACCTTTAGAATCTCCCCCTTTGGCAGTAAGAATATTAGAGCTGTAAAGAAGGAACAAAAACTGTATTTGTGGGATTGGACTGCTATTAAAGATCCAGGTGCTAAGTTTGAAAATTTAGTTGCAGCGCAACTTTTGAAATATTGTCATTTTTTGGAGGATACAGAAGGTTTTTCTATGCAGCTTCAGTTTATTAGAGATCGTGATGGTCGAGAGGTGGACTTTGTGGTGCTCAGAGATGATGTCCCTGAGTTTGCTGTGGAGTGTAAAGTTTCCGACAGCGATATTTCTCCCCATTGTCGATATTTTCGTGAGAGAACACCTATTGTGAAATTTTATCAGGTTCATCTTGGGTCAAAAAACTATGGTGATGCGAATCGTCATGTACGAGTCATACCGTTTGAGCAGTTCGCTGCAGAGTTAATGTTCCCGTGATTTGTCTCTCTCGTATGCTTGATGCGCTGTCGCCTGCTGTATCACTGTTACTTATGTAGTCGCTGGCGCGAAACTATAGGTGAGTGGTATGTAATGAATAGAAGGCTTGAAGTTATAATAAAGAGATTATTATTACCCATGATGTCCGGTTACTTAACCATTACCGTACCGATTCTCATATTTAATGAGTCCCATAACTTCAAGAGTATCACTGACGATACGGTAATAGACCGAATGTTTGCCACAAACACTACGCCGGTAGCCTTTTCTGATCTCGTCTACTGCGCGAAATAGATAAGGATTTTCACACAGGATATCAAAGTGGGCTAGGAGATCATCGTAATAGTTATCTGCCTGCTGCTCTCCCCATGTTGTGAATCCTTCTTCGTAGATACGATCGAGGTCTTGATCAGCTTCTTTAGTGATGTGCAGTTTATATTTAGGCATTCGGTTTTAACCGTAACTTTGCCTCTTGACGGATTTGTTCTGGTGTTCTACTGCTTAAACCACTTTGTTCTGCGCGGACAAGTTTAGCTCGAATCATTTCCTTTTCTTCTTCTTGTTGGCGTGCACGTCGTATCAAATCATTGACGACATCACTTTTACTACTGTACTCCAAGCTGTCCACTTGTGCTGCAAGCCATTCGTCATTAGGTTCAGTAAAAGTAATACTTTGTCTAGGTCTAGACATGGCTCAATTCTCCCATCATTAATTATGGTTCAATTATGCACCGGAATTGCACCCATGTAAAGGTTATAAATTAAACAGGTTTGAATTTAATCTACGCACCATCAACAACGCCACTTAATGAGTTGGCAGCACTTTGATTCACAAAATGGCGATTCAGCACATAATAACCGTGTTTTCGGCCATTCAAAGAGGGTAGGGTGGTTGTTCCTTTTAATCGTCATTTTTCGGAACTCTTATTAAATATCAATAGATTACATATTAACTTTTGTTTATTTAGGGTTTAGTATACTATAACAGCAATTGAACATTTGTTGTTATTATGTGGTCAAATAATACACTTACCGGTACTTTCCGTTCCATTGGGCGTCAAAGTATCATTTAGAATATGTATTTAGAGAGGCTAGGTATGCGCTTATCTATCGAAACAGCCATGAGCGATGTAATTTTCGTCACCCCAGGTGATGAAAATTGCATTTGCACGGTAAATTACTGCTAGTGAGCACCGATGGCAATGCATATTAAGAATATACATTTTAGGAACATGTACGAAATAACTTTAACATTTAGAGCAGATGCATGTTTGAGCAAAGCGAGTTCAGGAGCGACAAATGCTAAAGTTATTTCGTGCTCGTTCCTTAATATGTGCCCGGTAGCAGCATCCACTGCTGAATATCGATATTGTCCCCGAAATAAAAATATAGCCAACCGGCTATAGCCAAATATGGTCCAAAAGGAATAGGTTTGTTACGGTCACGTTTGTATAACACAACTAAGCCAATGCCAATGATGGCGCCAACTAAAGAAGACCAGACAATAATACTGGGCAGTGCTTGCCAGCCACACCATGCGCCTAGTGCCGCAAGTAATTTGAAATCTCCGTATCCCATACCTTCTTTTCCTGTGATTAATTTGAAAATCCAATAGACTGACCATAAACTTAGATAACCCAAACTGGCACCTAAGATAGCATCTGTGGGAGTAGTAAATAAAGATTGTGTACTGGCCAATAAGCCCACCCAGAGTAAAGGTAAGGTCAATTGATCTGGTAATAGATGGTGATCGTAATCAATCACAGATAAACATAACAAAGTCCAGGTGAACATTAAGCTTAAAGCAGACTCGAGGGTTAAACCAAAGCGTAAAGTAATAGCCAGGCAGAGTAGAGCAGCTATAAGTTCAATTAGAGGGTAGCGTAGAGAAATAGGTGTTTTGCAATGCTGGCATTTACCTAGTAATAGGCCGTAGCTGATCAATGGAATGTTTTGCCAAGCCTTGACTGGTTGTTTGCAGTGAGGGCAATATGAATTGGGATAAAGTAAGTTAAAGATTCGTTTGTCGTATTTGCTTGCTTGTATTTGGTTGTTGGCATTCTCTTCTAGTAAAAAGGCTTTGGCGCTTTCATACCAAGAACGTTCTAACATGATAGGAATACGGTGAATGACGACATTGAGAAAACTGCCTACCACCAGCCCAAAAATAAAGGTTACTGTGTAAAAAGCTGCTGCATTGTTTGATAAAAACAGCAGCATGTCAGCCAGCATAGATGATGATCACTATTGTGTTTGTGCATTCCTTGGGTATATATATAAAGCTGGTTAAACCACTGAACCTAATTGGAAGATCGGTAGATACATTGCGGTAATTAAACCACCGACTAAAATACCGAGAATGGCCATAATCAGAGGCTCCATTAAACTGGTTAAACCATCAACAGCGTTGTCCACTTCTTCTTCATAGTAACACGCTACTTTATCTAACATAGCATCTAAAGCACCTGATTCTTCACCAATGGAAACCATTTGTACAGCCATAGGGGGGAAAACGTTGGTAGATTTCATACTAAATTGCAACTGTTGGCCTGAAGAAACGTCATCTTTTATTTTATGGACAGCTCTCTTGTAAACGACGTTACCTGTGGCGCTGGCCACTGAGTCTAAAGCATCCACTAAGGGAACACCAGCAGCAAAGGTAGTTGATAAAGTTCTGGCAAAACGTGCGACTGTGGCTTGGTATAAGATATTACCAACAACAGGCAACTTTAAGTAGAGTTTATCGAGTGCATCAGAGAAAGTTTGCGAGCGCCTTTTAGCTTCTTTAAAGACAAACATACCTCCTATAATACCGAGAACCATGATGAACCAACTGCTTTGCATCCATTCTGAAATACCAATCACAAATTGAGTAAAGGCAGGTAGATCGGCGCCAAAACCTTGAAATAGTTCTTGGAAAGTAGGAACCACCTTGACCAATAAGATACCGGTCACGATGATGGCTACTGCAACAACAGCGGCTGGATACTTCATGGCTTTTTTGATTTTTGACTTTAGCGCTTCAGTTTTTTCTTTATAGGTTGCAACCCTATCGAGCATATTTTCCAAAGCACCTGATTGTTCGCCAGAGGCCACGAGAGAACAAAAGAGATCGTCAAAGTGCTGAGGGTATTTACGCAATGAGGCAGCCAAACTGTTACCAGATTCTACGCCTGTTTTGATGTCTCGAACCAACTTGCTCATCGAAGGGTTTTCTAAACCATCAGCAACGATATCAAAAGATTGCACTAAGGGAACACCAGCTTTCATCATTGTGGCTAGTTGCCTGGTGAAAACGGCAATATCAAGTGGGTTAATTCTTTTGTTGGCCGTGCCAAATAAAGGTTTGGGCTTTCTTTTGATTTTGGAAGTGATCACACCCTGGCGTCTGAGTTCAGCTTTAGCTAGGGCAATACTGACTCCAGAAATTTCTCCTGAGGTACGGTTGCCACGTTTGTCAGTGCCTTCCCAACTAAAGATTTGTTGTTTGTTAGAAGAGACTTGGCTGGTTTTAATCCCTTTTTTCATTTTGGCTTGTGCTTGAGCTGTCATGTATTAATGTCCTGTGGTAACACGGTTTACTTCTGCTAGGCTGGTCACTCCGCTGCGGGCTTTTTGTAGACCGGCCGCTCTTAAATCTTCGAATCCTTCTTTGCGACATGTGTCTGCAATTTGGATTGAATTGCCGTCTTCCATGATAATGCGTGCAATGGCTTCAGTCACTTTAACCACTTCGTAAATGCCAACACGTCCCTTGTAGCCTTCATTGTTGCATTTTTCACAGCCAACAGGCTCATAAATGGTAATGTCATCCAGTTCCTCTTGTTCAAACCCAAATTCAAGCAGTGATTGTTTGGGGATGTTGGCTGGGGCTTTGCAATGACTGCAAAGCCTTCTTGCTAAACGCTGGGCAATAATCAAAGACACCGAAGTGGCAATGTTAAAAGATGGTACGCCCATATTGCGCAGTCGGGTTAATGTCTCCGGTGCACTATTAGTATGAAGTGTAGACAATACTAAGTGACCTGTCTGAGCAGCTTTGATGGCAATTTCAGCTGTTTCCAGGTCTCGAATTTCCCCAACCATGACCACATCGGGGTCTTGGCGTAAAAAAGCTCGTAGCGCTGAGCTGAAGTTGAGCCCTACCTTATTGTTTACATTGACTTGATTGATTCCTTCTAAATTGATTTCTACTGGGTCTTCTGCGGTTGAGATATTTCGTTCCTGAGTGTTAAGAATGTTTAACCCCGTGTAAAGTGATACTGTTTTGCCGCTACCGGTAGGGCCTGTGACTAAGATCATGCCTTGAGGTTGGGCTAGGGCCTCTAGAAACAGTGCTTTTTGATGCTCTTCATATCCTAGTAAGTCAATACCTAGCTTGGCGCTGTCGGGATCTAAAATTCGCAGACAAATTTTTTCACCCCATAATGTTGGCAAGGTGTTAACACGAAAATCAATGGCGCGGTTTTTTGATAGCTTAAGCTTAATTCTACCGTCTTGTGGAACACGTCTTTCGGATATATCCATGCTTGACATCACTTTTAGGCGAGCAGCAATTTTGCCAGAAATCGCAATCGGTGGACGTGTGATTTCTTTGAGAATACCATCGTAGCGAAAGCGTACACGATAGGCTTTTTCGTAAGGCTCAAAATGAATGTCTGAGGCCCCTAACTTGATAGCATCCAATAAGACTTTGTTTACAAAACGAACGATAGGGGCGTCATCTGCGACATCCGAGTCATCTTCTTGGCGAGCATTGGGGTCTTCAGTGTCAATATCCAGTTCATCGAATTCGGAGTCGTCTAGATCCAATGACTTATCGGCGTCTTCAAGGTATTTCTCAATTAATTTGGTAAGCTTGTCGTCTTCTGCTAAAACCGGCTCTGTAGATAAACCTGTGTTGAACTTGATCTCATCAATACCAAGTACATTGGAAGGGTCAGAAACAGCGACAAATAAACGATTACCGCGCTTATATAACGGTAGAGCGCGGTGTTGTAAGATCAGTTTTTCAGAGACAATATCTCTGGGTAACGCCTCAATATCTATGGCATCGACTAAGATCACTGGAATTCCAAATTCATGACTGGCGGCCACAGCCACGGTTTTGGAGTCGGCTAATTGGCTTTCAATAAGATGTGAAACAAAGTGTAGGTTTTGGCTTGAGGCTTCTTCCTGTGTTTTCAGGGCGTCTTCTTCAGCTAAAATGCCATCTTCTACCAGCCGTCTGGCCAGTCCGCTTAATATATTTCCATTCGGTGCTGGTGCCATGATATTAGCTCTGTTGGATATAACAATTGATTAAGATAAACGTTAGGCATTGTATCAAGTTTACGTTTTTTAAAGCATTGTAAGTTTGTTGTGTCTTTTTTCCATTGATCAATTATGTAGTATGCTTTCATTATAGCGTGTTTGCGGCTGACAAAATTTGTCGTAAATCCTCCTAAAAAGGACAGTATCCGGCAAGAAAAAAGAGAGGGTGTGTTCATATTTTTTATTGACCTAAGCAAAAAAGCACCGCAAAATCTGCCCACTAGTCTGTCAGTAGGTGTATTGATCAGATTTGGCACAAGCGCTGCATTCTAATTATTTGAGACTTGAATTAAGCGTGAAAAGCGTTTTGAACTTAAACAACCAACACCCCAACCCCAAACTTTTTGGAGAAGTAACATGAAAGCACGTCAGCAAGGTTTTACTCTGATCGAATTGATGATTGTGGTGGCTATTATTGGCATCTTAGCCGCAGTCGCTGTACCACAGTATCAAGATTACACTATTCGTTCGCAGGTTTCAGAAGGTTTGAACATGACCAGTGAGTTGAAAGCAGCGGTATCTGACTATTATTCAACTCGTGGCTCTATGCCTTCTAATAATGCTTCGGCTGGGTTGGCGGCTAACTCCAGTTATACTGGTAACTATGTCTCTGGTATTAATGTGAGCTCAGGTGCAATTACGGTGACTTTTGGTAATAGGGTGAATGCAAATATCTCTGGTCAAACTTTAGCGCTATCACCTGGAACCAACCCTGCTAACCAGATTGTTTGGGTTTGTGGTCGAGCCAGTGCTCCATCGGGTGTGTCAGTTGCGACTTCAGGTACTACTAACTTGGCTTCTCGTTACTTACCAACAGATTGTAGGCAGTAACGCGATGCGACCCCATATCGATACTGTTTAGTAGAAAAGATTATAAAACAATCAACCATCCTCAGCCACACGTTCTTAGTGTGGCTTTTTTTATGTTAGGTAAGCTTGTTTTATGGATAGATTATGGATGGATTATGGATGGATTATGGATAGAAGCTGATGACAGGGGTGAGTAGGAAGCTCGGCAAATTGTTTCAAGACCATATAGTTAGGGCTTTTTGTGCGGTTTTACTGCTTACCTGCATTGCCTACAGTCCTGGTCTTTCTGGCCCTTTTGTCTTTGATGATTTTAGTACCTTCGTTGAAAACAGTGCGTTACACCTTAAAGTCTTAACTTTTGATGCTATCGAGCATGCGTTGACCTCTTCTCAAACCGGGCCTTTAGGGCGGCCTGTGGCTTTATTTACGCTAGCGATCAATTATTACGGTGCAGGCTTAGAGCCGTTTATCTTTAAATTAACTAATCTTATGATACATATGCTGGCAGGTTGTCTATTGCTTGTGGTTTTGCATCGTTTGTTGCGTTTAGCAACGGGGCAACAGCAGATTCAGGGTGTCGCGTTATGCCTAGCTTCTATTTGGCTACTACATCCTTTGAATTTAACTTCTGTGTTATATGTAGTACAACGTATGACCAGTTTAGCTACTTTATGGATGTTATTGTCTTTATATGCTTATTTGCAAGCACGTCGTTTGCAAATTGAGCAGGGGAAGTGGGCTTGGCCTTATCTCATAGGATGTTTGAGTGCCTGGTTGTTAGGCCTGTTGAGTAAGGAAAATGCGCTGTGCTTATGGGTGGTTTTTGCTAGTTTGGAAGTGTTTATTTTACGTTTTCGTGCTCAGTCTGGGCGAATTCGTCTCGCATTGCAGGTGTTTTGGGGGTTGTTTGGCGTCTTAATGGTGTTAGCAGGGAGTGTGTTGTTAGCACATTGGGAATGGGTTAGCCAGGGCTATGAGACACGATCTTTTTCATTGATGGAACGTTTGCTGACCCAAGCAAGAGCTTTATGGTTTTATGTCCGTTTAATTGTTTTGCCTGATGTGGGTTTGATGTCTTTATTTCATGATGATTTTGTTTTGTCTAAAGGCCTTTTTGTTCCTGTGAGTACTTTTGTTGCCTTATTGGCCTGGGTTATGGTCTTGGTTTTACTGTGGTATTGGCGTCACAAGAGGCCTTTGTTTGCATTGGGCATGAGTTGGTTTTTAATTGGGCATGGCTTGGAGTCTAGTATTTTTGCTTTAGAATTGGTACATGAGCATCGTAACTATTTTCCAATGATTGGTTTGTTATTAGCGCTGTACGCGTTGGTACAAAAAGTAGCTGAGGTGCCTCAGTTGCAAAGGCTCATGACGCCAAAATGGGCTTGGGCTTTTGTGTTGTTGATGTTTACTGGGACTACTCTGCGGGCATCCCATTGGCAGGATTGGCCACACTTGGTGGCTTCAGAGGTGGTGCGTAAGGCTGATTCTGCGCGTAGCCAATACGCAGCAGCTAGATGGTATTTCGCGCAAGTGATTGCGCAAGCTGAGCAGGGTGTTCAGGGTGTTAATGAAGCTTATTATACGAAAGCCAAAGAGCATTTGACTTTGGCTTATCAAGCCGATGATAACAACTTATCAGGTTTGCTCGGTCTGATTAGATTAAACGATCGTGTAGGTTTGCCGAGTGAGGTGCGTTGGCAAACTGTATTGTTAGAGCGTTTGCCTGTTGTGGTGATGGATAATGAAAACAGACACCATTTATTTGATTTTATGCAGTGCCAAACCAGCCAGCACTGTCGCAACGATATCGGATTCATTAATCAAATGGTGCAGGCTGTGGACCTTAATCAGAGCTTTGCTGGGAAGTATAAAGCTCATTTTTGGCATGAGGTTGGTGTTTATACCTTAACACAAGGTGTAATTGAACCTGCGGTGTATTATTTTGCTCAGGCTGAGCAGTTGGTACCAGAGCAAAGTTTATATACGATTAATTTGGCAATGGCCCTGTTTGCAGCGGCTCGTTATGAGGAGAGTCATCAGGTATTACATCGTCTTGATGCTGAGACTTTGGAGCCTCAATTGAAACTCAAATATCAAGGATTGTTGCAATCTTTATCACAAAATTTGCAAGGTAGAACGCAAAGTAGGCCAAACTGACTTTAGAAGCTGATTGATGAGGGAATATGCGTATGAACACGAAGCTTACTCAAAACCTTTCGATTGTATTACCTGCAAAAAATGAAGCGCAATCGTTAGTTTCTTTATTACCACAATTGAGAGCAAAATTTCCAGAAGCCCAAATTTTAGTGGTGGATGATGGTTCAACAGATGATACGGTAGCGGTGTGTGAGTCCTCGCAAGTAGAGGTGGTTTCTCATCGTTACAGTCAAGGCAATGGAGCGGCAGTGAAAACTGGGATTCGTCATGCTTGTTCAGATATTTTAGTGTTAATGGATGCAGATGGTCAGCATCGACCCGAAGCAATTGACTCTTTATTAGAACGTTTATCGCAAGGGTATGATATGGTTGTGGGGGCACGAAATAAAGCTTCACAGGCCAGCTTAGCACGCTTGTTAGGTAATGCTTTTTATAATCAGTTGGCTTCTTGGATGGTGAGTCATACGGTTTTAGATTTAACTTCTGGATTTAGAGCTGTCCGTAGAGAAAAGATTCTTGAGTTTTTGTATTTGATGCCTAATGGCTTTTCTTATCCAACGACGGTGACCATGGCTTTTTTTAGAGCCGGCTATGCGATCAGCTATGTGCCTATTGTAGCGCCTGAACGTATTGGTAAAAGCCATATTAATGTTTGGAAAGATGGCGTTAAGTTTTTACTTATTATTTTTAAAATAGGGACCTTGTATTCTCCCTTGAAAATTTTTACGCCTATCAGTTTGTTCTTTTTTATGTTAGGTGTAGGGTATTACAGTTATACTTTTGTCAATTTTTCACGCTTTACTAATATGAGCGCTTTGTTGTTGGTGACAGCTGTTTTGATTTTTTTGATGGGTTTGATTTCCGAGCAGATTGCCAATCTTGTCTTTAAACGGGATAGCTGATTTTAAGGCAGGGATCTTCAAAAGATCATTAATCAACTCAACTACATCTGGTCTTTCTGTTTCCGATTGGTTTAACATTTTTAAAATAAGTTTGCCATATTCGGACTCTTCAAGAATATCTTTATGAAGAGGTTTCATTTCAACTGTATGGTACTGTGCTTGTTTCTCAAATGGGAAGGTCTTAAATTGCAAGATATAAAGGACTATTCCAACACACCAAATATCTGATTTATTTAAATCTATTTCAGTGTTATATTTCTTCTTCTGGCATTTTCTTAAAGTTTCTGGGGCTATATACCTTGATGTCCCATTGATACTGTGAAAAAAATCTAATAGTCCGGAAGATTCAATTATGTGATCGGTTAAATCTTTATTTTCACAGTAAGATTCCATTACTTTTTTAAAGTTGCTGCCTTCTTGGTTTTGAAAAGCTTTACAATAGCCTAAATCAATCATTGCAAGAGGCCAAATGTGATTATCTTCCATATTTAGAGTAATGTTTTCTAATTTAATATCCCCATGTACTATTCCAGCCGATTTCATTTTAAAGAGACACAACAAAAGTTGAAACGCAATAACTATTTGTTTGTCATTTTCGATATGCCCACCAGGGCTAAGTTGAATCATTTCAATCAAATTCATCGCTTTTTCTGACCCTGAAGGCTCTAAGCTTTCACATGCAATGATTTCTCCATAACCATTGCTATTGAAGATACCATAGGGTTTGGGAAATTTAATTGTTGGTAAGACAAATTCAATTAATTCATAGTTTTCGTGATTTTTGAATGATCTGTGAATTTTACTATCAATTTCTTCTGAGCAATTATGAAGGTGTTGTAAAGCCAGTTGATTTATAATCTTATCGAATAACTGCGTTTGATATTCTTTTTCTGTCTTTTCTGGTTTTATTTCACTTGAGCATTTTATTAACACCTCTCCCCATTCACAATATACCCTGTTTAGTCTTCCTTGGCCTATCAATTTATTTTCATGTTTACCCCAACCTTCTGTTTGATGCCTATTCAAGAGGTCTGGAGTAGAAACACGATCAATTTTCTGATGATGCTTTTGACAGATGCCGGACAATATTATTTTTTTAGTGTTCGGTCCCCTCATTTTTTCTATTTTATTAGTTGTTGATAATCTTGCTGTATGCTTTTTTTTTGAATCTGGATCAGTGCGCTTTCTTTTTTTGCTAAGACGCGGTTGTGCTTCCGTTTCTGCGTACGAATCTACTTTATCACTCGGCTTTTTTATTGTATTTGGTTGAAGCATAGTTTATTTTTTTTTGGTAGATTGGAGTTTTCAGATTGTAGATTAAGAAGTATGGTTAGATTCAACTTTTAAGTATCGCCGATGCTGTTAACCATCGGCGATGTGTGTAAAGATGAGCTTTGATATTTACTGGAAGCCTCTCTCACGACCTCTTAACATAAGTAACCCAATACATAATGCAAAAAGAGCACTTATACTAGGCTCAGATACATTGATGTTTGGCGGTGTTACGGGTACATTAGGTGTGGGGGCTTCTATATCATCACGGACAAGATCCAGTACGCCGTTGGCAACGTCTGTGTCGAAAGTAAAACCAATTATGCCGTTATCCCAATTATCGTGACCTAATTGAAAACGTAATGTATCAAAGCTACCAAAGTTGAAATTAAGGAAATAATCAACGAAGTCGGTCATCACTGTGTTACCTGAATCTAAGAGATTCCAAGCTCCATCGTACAGCCGCCAATCACTTCCTAGAGTATTAATCGCATCAGGATACCAGCGTCCTAGAATGACTTGTTTTAATTCAACGGTATGACCGTTTAAACCGTTAATTTCGACTTCCAACACTTCTGTGCCACCTTGATTGGCAAAAATGGCTTTATGATTGTTTCCGTATTGCAGGCTTTCCCAAAACTGTGGGTCAGGGTCACCCGTGGCTGAATTACCCCATGTGACTCGCTCTTGATAGTTCACATCTATCTGCTTGACGCTTCCTGTATCATATAAATCCCCAACTCCATCGTGCATATCGGCCCAATTAGCTGATACAACGTCATCCATCAGTACTTGGTAGGGTATAGCCAGTGTGTGACCAGATATGACAGCTGCGATACAAAAAGGCATAACCTTTAATATTTTTTTTAAAAAAATAGACATAACGTTAACTCTTCCTATTGGTTTGTTGCCATAAAGCATAATTAATTTTATGCGACCAAGAGATATAATCACAAAGATTAGTTCTTATGACTTGTAAGCAATCATTACGCCATTAACTGATATTGATTTAATTACAATGAATTAATACGTGTATATAAGCTGTTGTAAGATTCAGATGTTAAATAATCTGACGAATGTAAAGAGTAATTTAAAAGAAACTGAACTGCTGTTGGTTTATTAAGGATTTACATTTTTTTACTATTAACATTGTAATTTATTTTTTTTGAAATGCTTTGTTGTTTTGTCTTTTGTTGGGATTGTCTTATTTTATTGGCGTATAAACTTAAATACTCTTGAAGTTTGGCGCGGCTGATTGGTTTGCTGATATGAGCATTCATACCTGATGACCAGCAATGATTTTTATGCTCTTGCATAACATGTGCACTGATTGCAATAATTGGAATGGGTTTTAAAGCTTGATTTTTTTCAAAGCATCTAATTTTCTGGGTGGCTTCGAATCCATCCATTTCTGGCATTTCACAGTCCATGAAGATAATATTATAATACTCTGGTTTTTGTGAATAAGCTTTAACAACCTCTACACCATTGTTAACAATAGAAGGAATAATGCCAAATTTGGACAATAAACCTTTAATAACATATTGGTTGACGGGGTTATCTTCTGCGATAAGGATGTTTAGCTGCTTAAATTCTTCTTTAATGTTCAGTTCTTTGACTTGTTTTTGTTTGTTTACATTGTTTGAAAAACAGTTGTTCAAAGCTCTTTTTAGTCGAATGGGTGTAAGGGGGGCTTCCAACAGGTTATATTCAATTTGTTGTGAATTTGAATCTTGTTCTAATAGAGATGAAATACGACTGAGAAAATAAAAAGGTATAAAATTTGTTAATTTTTGATAATGTGAATAAATTAAATCTAAAGATTTATGTCCAAAACTATCAACATCAACCAAAATAAATTCTGCTGTTTGAGGTATATCAGCTTTCCCTTTTTTTTCTGATATTGGCCATGGTTCTATTTCGGTGGTGCTGAACTGTATACCCCAGTAGTCAAAATATTGTTTAAGGCAATGCTTAAGGATCTCATCACAACTGATTAAATGAATACAGTGATTAGCAAAATTGGAATTGTTTTGTGTATTGTCATCTATTTCTACTTCTATGGTGAACCAAAATATTGATCCTTGGTTGAGAGCACTTTCGACTCCTATTTCACCTCCCATTAAATGAACAAGTTTTTGCGATATGGATAAACCTAAACCGGTTCCTCCGTATTGCCTGCTAGTACTTGAATCTGCTTGGCTAAAAGATTGAAATAATTTACCTTGTTGTGCTTCACTTAAACCAATACCACTATCTTCTACTGAAAATTTAATTACTGCTTTGTTGTTTTGTGTTTGTTGCAGTGAAGAGGAAAGCTTAATGAAACCAGATTTAGTAAATTTAAAAGAATTACTTAGTAAATTTGTTATAATCTGCTGTAGCCTTGATGCATCGCCTTTTAAATTACTGGGTATATTAAAATCATGAAACACATAAAATTTTAGATCTTGAGACATCAGCTTTCTTGAAAACAGAGAAACGGATTTTTCTAATGTCTCTTCTAAGTTAAAAGAAATGGTTTCAATCATCATTTTCCCTGCTTTTAGTTTGGATTCATCTAAGATGTCATCAAGAATAGTTAATAAAATTTGAGCTGAGCTTTGTATGGTTTTAACATATTGTGATTGACGAAAATTCAAGCTAGTATCAGTTAGTAGTTCAGTCATTCCTAAGACACCATTCATTGGGGTTCTTATTTCATGGCTCATGGCCGCAATGAATTCACTTTTGTGGCGTGTTTCAGACTTGGCTTGCTCTCTTTCTTTGTAAGCTAAAGTGCTACATTTTAAAGCAGATTTGCTTAAAGTTTCAAGTGCTGAAGTTTTTTTTTCTTGTTCTAATGCGTTTAAAGAGCAGGCTAAAGTGATAAACAGGCTTTCAAAAAAGCAGGCTGCATATAAATAGTTTTCCACAAAAAATGTATTAGATATTATGTTTGATACTCTTAATACTTCAATGAATAGAGCACTTAAAAGTATATTCCAAGCAATAACAAAATATAAAATATTTTTGTTTTTAAATGAGTCTATAGTAATTGTGAAAATTCGTATAAATGATAACTTGAATGGAGAGGGTAACGTATAATCTTTTTCTCTAAAAAAATCTTTAGAGAAAAAGATTATACTGATTATGCTAGTGATCAACAAAAAACTTAAGAAATAAGAATTAACATAAGAAATATAGTGCCACAGAAAATTATCTTGTAGCTCTGTAAGTAATAGTTTGATTGATAAGAGTGTTGAAATATGTATTATAAAAAAAACATAATATATTTTTCTTAAAGCCAGTGTGACTATGCTGCCACATAATATAGATAACAATATAACTCCATACCATAAGCCCGTGTAAAATGAAATAGAGGTGTGTTGTGTAGATTCAATGCTGGATAAAATTGTATCCATTGTGGCGAAACTAATATTAGGGTGAATAATTGATGGCAATATATATGCGAACATTAATATTATTGATGATGAGATTAAATTGAGGTGATTTTCTTGATTATATGCGTTAAGAGAATGAAGTTTTTTTCTGTTATGCCTTTTTCTATTGATATTTTTCCACATAAATACTAAGAAATCCTTGTTTAACAACAAAACAGTATGGGTATGGACAATTTGATTATAGTGTTGATTTGGATTTTATTTCAGTTCTGAAGAAGTCTTTTTTGAATTTTTTGGGAACATAAATTGCTTTATAAAATACAGTGAATCTCTGATACTGGCAGAACCAGTACAATATCAATCGTGTAAAGAGAGTATGAATGTATGACTGTTTATGTTTTTGCAAGTATCTCAATATTATTTGTTATGTGTATAATTTTTTTGATGCGTATTGAGGCGTTGTATCCTGGTAAAGCTGAGGTAATTTACGCGCCTAAGCATTATTTTTATACAAACAGTGAGCGGAAATTTTTAGCATCTTTGATCAGAGCATTGGGGGATCAATACTTAATAATGGGTAAAATTCAAGTATCAGATTTGATCAATCTTCAAAAAGATTTACCTTTTAAGAAAAAAGTTCAAGCCTATAATCAACTCAGACGGCAGCAAGTAGATTTTGTTTTATGTGATAGAAGAACAACACGGATCTTAGCTGCTATTCAATTGATCAATCCTTCGACAACTTTACAGAATGATTTTGTTGGTTTTGGGTTTTTAGATAAAATATTTAAAATCGCTGAATTACCCTTGCTTAGATTTTATAAGAAAAATTATTATGATATTAGTGAATTGCGTTACAGTGTGCAATCTGCGTTAGAACAAGTTCCTGATCAAAATTCTAGGGTTAAAAAATTTGCAAATTTACAACAGTCTTTTTAGAGACAATGTTTAATAGTTCTGGTAAATTTATCAGGGTCCTGAAGTTTTGAGGGCTTACTGACAGGTTGGTTTTATTTTTTAAATATAAGGTAAGGCACAGGAAATAATCTACCCATTTTGAGCGGATGCATGTTTGAGCACAGCGAGTTCAGAAGAGAACAATGGGTAGATTATTTCCTGTGCCTTACCTAAGATAAAGTAAAAGTATAAAAAAATTACAGATTCATATATACCCACAGCAATTGGATTTTCGGAGCGGCGCAGCACGAACGTGAGCCCATGAGCGTATAAATAATACGTGGTCGGGTAGTGGTGAGTGTCGCAACAAACCCGAAAATTCAATTGTGAGGGAGTATAATAAATTTAGATTGTTACTTCATGTTATTAGAAAACACTATTCTAAAAGATCGGTATGAGGTTATTCGTATTGAGGCCCGTGGTGGGATGAGTCTTATTTATCGAGCTATGGACTTGGTGTCCAATGAATGGGTGTGTGTCAAGCAACTGGCACCAGAATTGCTTTCAAATCAAACAATTGTAGAGTCTTTTCGTAGTGAATACCGTCATATTGTTGCTTTACAGCACCCTTATATCGTCAAAGCTTACGATTATTTAAGTACTGAAGCTATGGAAGCGATTATATTAGAGTATGTTGAAGGAGAAAGACTCAATGATCTTTTAAGGAAGCATCATAATGTTGGTTTGCCTCTTAAAATGGCTCAAAGATGGATTGTTGAATTGGCCAATATATTGACACATTTACACCAAAATCAGTTAGTTCATGGTGATATTAAACCTAGCAATTTAATTGTGACGCCTTATTGTGATTTCAAGCTGATCGATTTTGGGGTTAGTCGTATTCTCAGTTCTCGACAAGATCCTCATCAGCAGGATCCTTTACGTGCAATTACGCCTTCGTATGCCACGCCGGAAAGACTAAAGGGGCGTTATGTTATGCAAAAAGATGATGTTTTTGGCTTAGGCTGTATTGCTTATGAAATGATATGTGGGATGCATCCTTATGCTAAAATTAGAGCCGACCATGCATTAGCTCGTGATATACCATTGAGGCGTTTGGAAACACTAAATTGTGAGCAATGGCTTGCTTTAAAGCACTGTCTACAGTTGACTCCCGAAATGCGTTCGCAAACTGTTGCAGAAATGATTGCTGCTTTTGATCAAGATGATGATTGTAGTTTCGTTAAAGCATTATTTCGTAATCTTAAGAAGCAATTTACGGCGATATTTAGTGAATAGCTAATTTTAATGAATGAGGAATTTATTTCGTGCTCGTTCCTTACTTACCGTGTAAATGCAATTTTCATCACCTAGGGTGACGCTTATTGCATCGCTCATGGCTGTTTCTTTTAAAATAATATCTTCCTTCAGCTTGATTCTGTAAGATAACAATTGATTAATTTTGATCCCAATAATTTATTCTAAGTGTTAGACACAACCAAAAATGAGAAGAAAATATCATGGAGTATATAAAAAATAAGTGATATTATTTAACGTAACACTAGGCTTTAAGCAAATATGGAATGGTCACGAAATAACTTTAACATTTTCCGCTGCTGAACTCGCTTCGCTCAGACAAACATCCGCTCCAAATATTAAAGTTATTTCGTGACCATTCCTATGATTTTAATAGTTTCAACTGATGGAACGTTCTGTTTTGAACGTTTTTTTGTTCTTTCTTAAATGTTATTATGGAGGAAAACACGAATGTTAGACAAAATCAGTCAATTATATTTATTTATTATGACTTGTGCTGTTTCCCTTTGGGCGCAAGCGGATTATATCGAAAGCGTTAGTGGTGATTTATCTAATGATAGCAGTGCTCCGACTGTGATTAATGTACAGTCGGGCAGCAATTTGGTTGCTGGGCAAACTACCTCTTTTAACCCCTTTGATCGAGATATTTTTACCTTTACTTTAGATTCTATGCTGCAACTCGATCGCATTGTATTGAATGACTATAATGGACCTTTTGGCCAAGGTTCTTTTTTTGCATTACAAGCTGGAAGCAGTATTAGCTTAGACAATCCTTTGGAACATTTAGGAAATGCTTTGATTGGTGTACAACCTGGTTTGCAGGCGAGTGACGACATTTTGGATGATCTGCAAACACCTTTATTTGGTGGTGTTGGTTTTTCTGCGCCTTTGACTGCAGATACTTATACTTTTTGGTTGCAAGAGACTGGAGGTAGTACCCGTTATGAGCTTGATTTTCAAGTCTCCACAGTTCCAGTTCCCGCTGCTTTTTGGTTACTGATTTCAGGTATAGTAGGATTGTTGGTATTAGGACGGAAAGGCCAAAATCTTACAAAAGTGTAGCTATAGTTTAGCGATGCGTTTTGAGTTTGCACAATTTTATCAACAACTCTTTGGCTCTTTAGCATCACTTGGGGTATCTGATGTAGAGCAGAGTGTAACGACAACTTTAATTCTAACACCCAATGAAAGATTGGCTACAGTATTAACCGAAGCTTATGGTCAATGGTGTGGTCAGCAAGGCCGGCAAGAATTTTTATTGCCTCAGTTTTCTTCTCTCAGCAACTGGTTATTGCAATTGTGGCAACTGCAACAAATTTATTCTAATCCGGCCTGTTCTAATGAGTTAATCTTGAGCCAAGCGCAAGAAGGTTTGTTTTGGCAGCAAGTGATTGAAAAAACTTCTGAATTGTCTTTGTTAGATATGAAAGGCCTTGTTGCTTCAGCTCAAGAAGCTTATAAGCTTCTGCGCAACGCTCGTATTCCAATAAAGCAAATTAAAGCCTTGGCTGTAGGTGAGCAAGCACTTTTTGTACAATGGCTTGAGGCTTTGCAGAGCTATTGCCAGCAACACGGCTATGTTTGTGTTGCGGATTTGCCACAGCGATTACTGGCGCTGTCTGATTTTTCTGGCTTTGTGTGGCAGCGATGGGTGTGGGTTGGTTTTATGGAACTCAGCCCACAAGAAGTAATGCTGAAAGAGCATATTGCGAATGTCACGGGTATAAAGACTTTAGATTATCAGTTTGAAACCAAAAATCATACTGTATTGCGGGCTTCTTTTGCTGATCATGAGCAAGAGTTAAGGGCAGCTGTGTGTTGGTTGAAGCAAAAAAAAGAATACAAGCAAAATGTGGAAGGCTCTGCTCAATACCAGTCTTCTTATGCTTTAGTGGTGCCTCAATTAGATCAAAATCGAGCGTTTGTTCGTAGAATATTTCGTGAGGAGTGGGCCAGTCAGAATTTGGTTGATATTGACGATGACTCTATTGATCATGAGATCAGTTTTAGTGGTGGAGATCGGTTGATACAAGCACCTCTGATACAGTCTGCCGCATGTATTTTGAGTTTTATGCAAACGCGTTATACACGAGAGCATTTAAAAATATTGTTGATTTCTTCATCTATTATAGGCTATCGACAGGAGCGTTGGCAGCGTTATCAAGTGTATCGAGCGTTGACTAAAGTGCAAGTAGATGCTTTTGTTACCAGTGATTTGAGCAATTCTTTACGAGCTGTGCTGCCTTTTTCTTTGCAAAAGCTGTGTCCACAATTTTTTATGTGTTTAAAGCGTGCGCAAAAATGGCATATAAAAATGCAATATGATAAGCATCAAGACTGGCAACATTGGGTTGAAACACTTTTACAAATATGGGAATGGCCAGGTGAGCAGACACTGTCTTCGATTGAGTTTCAACAGGTGCAAAAATTTAAAGAGTCTCTAGGTCAATGGCTGACTTTAAGGGGTGTGAGTTTGTACGATTTGTCACTTGGACGAGCGTATGATTTGTTGATAGATGTCCTTTCTAAGACCTTATTTCAAGCACAGTCGAAGGGGTCGACTGTACAAGTATTGGGTGTATTGGAAGCGTTAGGACAACCTTTCGATGCGATCTGGGTATTGGGTGTACACAGTGATGATTGGCCAAAACCTGTGTTGCTCAATCCATTGTTACCTATAGTATTGCAGCAGCGCTATAAAACACAAAGAGCGACAGCGCAAAAAGAACTGGCATTAGCTCAGTCAATTCTCAATATTTTCAGTAACAGTGCTGCAGAAGTGGTTTTCAGTTGGCCTAAACGTGATGAGCGCCAAGAATTTTCTGGTTCTAACTTATTAGAAGGGGTTGCTTGGATGTCAACATCACAACAAGCAACTTTATTAGCCGACTCTCCTTTGCTATTTCATACCCAGGCAGCTCGTCTAGAAACGATTGATCAAAGTTATGGGCCTGCTTATAAAATCCATACTGAAGCTCAAGCACAAACAAAAAATGAACGTGTTTTATTGGGAGGGGCTGGTTTGATCAAAGCTTTTGCAGAATGTCCATTTAAGGCTTTTAGTCGTTATCGGCTGCGCTTAAGCGCTGCGAACAGGCCCTTATTGGGTTTAAATGCAGCAGATAGAGGTGACACTGTTCATAAGAGTCTACAGCTTTTTTGGCAACAGTGTCAGAATCAAGAGCAACTTAAAGATATGAGCGATGCTCAGCTTAAGCAAGCCATTGCTGCAAGTGTTTCTGAAGCTTTAAAAAACAATCAAGCCTACCAAAAACTGTGTTTACAGCCTCTTATTTTAAAGGCTGAATCTGCACGTTTAGAGCATTTACTTAATGTCTGGGTGCAGCTGGAAAAAACCAGAAGTTACTTTAAAGTAAAGTACATTGAGCATGAAGTTTTACTTAAGGTGCATAATGTACCTTTACGTTTGCGTATGGATCGAGTGGATGAGCTAGCCGACGGTACTTTATTGGTGATTGATTATAAAACTGGTTTGGTGAGTTTAAATGAGTGTTTCGGTGAACGTCTTCAGTCACCGCAGCTGCCTTTATACTGTATTGCTTTTGCACCAACAGCTAAAGGTGTGTATTTTGCTTTGGTACGGAAGAAGAACCCAATTTTTAAAGGTTTAGAAGATACAGGCGTATCGTTTTATGAGAATCCTGAACCTGGTGTTGACAATCATTTAAAATCTCAAGAGGATTGGCAAGTGATTGTACAACAGTGGCAGTCGGATATTGAGGCTGCTATGGTTGATTTTCTAGCAGGCTTAGCCGTTGTAGACCCTATTGCAGGGCAAAGTACTTGTCGTAATTGTGATTTTGGGGCTTTGTGTCGTATAAGAGAAAGAGCTATTTCATAGAAAACTCATTTGGATTAGATTTGATGTGTATTGTACGAACAAAAGCCCCTTCATCTAGAATTATTTTAGGTAATTTATAGAGAGCTTTTTGTGCTTCATTAGCGCTTTTGTACTCTCCGTATAAGGCTATATAAGTATAAATATCTTTGTGTTTTTGCCTAACTACTTGAACTTTATTTGATTCTTTTATGTTTTTTACTATTTTTTTCAAGTCTATATTGAGTTGATTTAAGTCAATGTTTCGTTTAAGTTGTATTGCATAGAATTTGGTGTGCTTTGATGTTGCATCTAGGTTTTTTGATTTTTTTAATTGAGATATGTAGGGATCTTTGTCTTTTTTTTCTGGAATTGTTTTGCTTGTATTATCTAAACTAAAAAATGACTTTTTTTCAGTAACGTCTTGGGTTGTTTTTTGTATTGCTTTTTCTGTTTTTTTGGTTGTTGCAGTAAAGGCTTGGGCTTGTTTTTTTGCATAGTTCTTTTGGTAGATTAAATCGTACCGATTGTCGGCGAGGTCTGCGAGCAATGTACTCAAAATTTCTGGTAAAAGCTGATCGATTGTTTCATTGATTTTGTCTGTTGCACCAAGATTTATCTTTTTGCTGGAATCTGAAATTAATGTGTCATTGCTGTTTTCTTTAGCTTTGAACATGATTGTTAATATTTTTTCATTGGTATTTTTTTCTTTTTTGCTTTCGAAGTTTTTCATTAAGATTAGATTTGCGATAATGGTGTTGCCTTTGATTTCTTTTAAATTGTTTGCAAGGTTTTTTGTTCTTTTAAAATAGGTGGTGAGAGAGGCTTGTGCCGAGCTCTCTTTTTCGTTTTTATTGGTGATTGGTAGCCACTTGAAAGTATTAGAGTTGTTGATGGCTGTTATGATGTTTTGTTTGATTGTATTTTTATTCCAATCTGTTTGAGTTTGGTTTTTCTTTTTTGTAAAGTCTATGACTGATAGTTCAATATTTGAGATTATGATTTTGTCAGTATGGGAGGGTTCGTCTATTTTTGCTTTTGATTTGTTTTGTGGGTTTTTTCTTGTCAAAACTTTGGCGAGAAAATTCTTGGGTTTTTTTGTTGGTTGTTCTTGGGTTTTAACTTGATTGAGTGTTTTTTTAGATTCAATTATTTCTGGCTCTCTGTTTTTTTTGTTTTGTGTCGATTTTTGATTTGAGATAGAGTTAGGTTTGTTCCATTGTTTTGAAATAGATTGTTGTTGATGGTTTTTTTCTTTTTTAAATAAATTGGCTATGGTCTTTTTTGAAGTAGGAAGGGGCTTTGCTATAGTTTTGTTAAGTGTATCACTAGTGTTTTGTTTTTTTGATAAAACTTTTTTTTCTTCTTGGTCGTTTGATTTGGTTTTTTTCTGATCTGGTTTTGAGTTTTGGCTAATATAGTGAGAAAACCTTTGGTAAGCATCCATTTTAGCTTCAGACTTTTTTTCGATTGGGATAGGGGCGCACGCGCAAAGAGAAATGATTAAAATAAATAGGGATATCCTACTGTGATGAGTGCTTTTAATCATTTTGCATCCTTCACTTTTTAATTGAAACCATTTTAATGAGATTATAAGAAGGCTAAATGATTAAAGATTTAGGAGCTATAGTAGATATGTAACAGAATGTTAGTATGGTATGTTAAAGTAATCAGTATGTTATTTGGCCATAAGTTAAAGTGCTAGAGCACTACCTGAGTTTATTTCTTAACGAGCCTTTAGATAAATAGACGCAAGGTGAAATGTTTGCTCAAATAAAGCGTAAAAATGTGCTGTTTTGTAGCTTTTTAGTGGTAGAATACTTATCCAATGTTATTAAGGAACGAGCACGAAATAAGCCAAGCTGAAGAGGACATAATAAATGAATTTGATGGGCGTTTCCAAAATTAATACAGCAGCAATAGTGTTGCAGCAGGCTGTTACAGGTCTAATGAGACTTGCAGATGCACATCCACAGGAAGCAGGAGACATAATAGAAAAGGGGGAAGATACTACAGCAGGTATGAAGGAACTGCCAGGTAGTGGTGCAATCAGTTTAAAGAATGTGATTTTCACTGTTGGTGTTGGTGTTAGTATGCTCTATTTACTGCATTTATGTTATCGCCTGCCGTCAACATTGTATCATGACATTTTTTATGACTCATCGGATGAGGAATCATCTGGTGTAGAATTGCCTGAAACGTTGGGCTCTATCTCTACCCCAGAGGATGGTACAAAAGAAACTCAGGGTGCATAAAGTTTTGTCCTTACTGAAATCAACAGAGTATATTGTATGAAGTTAGCAAAAGATCAATGGATTATTTCTTGTTTTGAAAAAGCGCCTGCAATACTTTTACCAGCGAAGTGGGTTGTTTTACTTTTGTTTGTTTTCAGTACAGCCTTTATGTTTTACGGTTTAATGACCCGCTTTAGCTTAGATATGGCACTAGAATCCTGGTTTCAAGATGATGATCCGGCCAAATTGGCTTTAGATGCCTTTCGTACACAATTCGGTAGTGATGATGGTGTTTATATTGTTTATCGAGCTAAAGATGATGACGTATTTTCACCACAATCTTTGCAGACTTTACATCAATTGCATGCAGCTTTAGATAACGCGCGTATCCAAAGTAGACGCTCTTCTGAATTAACACGCATTGAGCGTATTGATAGCCTTATCAATATTCGTTATCAAACCGCGCAGGGTGATGAACTGATTTCACGTAAATTGGTTGGTCTGATCCCCCCTACTACTGTCGAAGCCAGTAACCAAATTAGAGCCATTGCTTTATCTAAAGAGCAATTCCCCTTGGCTTATTTTTCAAAAGATTTTCAATGGGGAGGCATTCGCCTTAAAACTGATTTTGGTACGATTCCGGTTGATGCAAACTTATCCCAAGAGCGTGCATTAACCGATGAAATATCAAAAGCGTCTGCCTTTGAAACGGAGCAATATGAAGTTGACCTATCTGTTGATGAAAGTGCTGAAGTTTCGGTAATTGATTATCAAGATACTGAGATGGACGAGTATTTGACATTTATGACTGATTTACGCGCTTTACTTTCTCGCCCTGAATATCAGCATTTTGAGTTTTATTACGCAGGTAATGCTCCAATGATGGAGTTTGCTATGCATTCGATGACCAAGGTAACCTGGTTATTGGGCTTGATGGTTATTATTGTTATTGGTTTATTGTGGTTGTTGTTTCGTTCTTTAAGTGCTGTTGTTTGGCCTATGTTAGTGATTTTGGCTAGTAATATCTGGACGCTGGGTACAGCTGCGTGGTTGGGTATTGAATTGTCAAATATGGTAGGTTTTACTTTTGTGTTGATACTGGCTGTGGGTATTGCCGATTGTGTACACGTGATGAGTACTTACCTGTATTACCAAAGGCAGGGCTTAGAGCATTTGCAGGCCTTAACCAAGTCTTATCGTAAAACAGGCATGCCTATCTTGCTGACAACTATCACTACTATGTCTGGGATGTTTGCTCTATCACTCAGTGATATTCCACAAATTGGTGTGTTTGGAGTCAGTTCAGCGCTAGGTGTGCTGTTGGCTTTTATTTTTACTTTATTTTTATTACCTGTACTGCTGGATTTTTGGCATCCTTCTCAAAAGCAACAGGGCCACACCGAAAATGAGGAATCGGTGTTAGAGCGTCGTATTCATTGGCTGCAACCCTTTCTTGGCTCTATTCCAAGTTTTGTTGCACGTTACACAAGATCTATTATTTTAATCTATGCTGCTATTTTTTGTTTGTTGATTGTGGCTACTTTTTTTATCAAAGTAGATTCCAATTTTGCTGAATTAACGCGTGAAGGCAGTGAGATTCGGGTGACTTATGAAGTGGTTGATGAGCATATGATGGGTGTCAACAATATGGAAATTATGATGGATTTTGGCCAAGTAGATGCTTTGAAGTCAGCGAAAACGATGCGAGCTTTAGATCAATTACAACAGCGTTTGTATCAAGCTTACCCGCAGTTTGTTATAAAGGCGTTTTCGATGGCTGATTTAGTCAAGGATACACATCGGAGTTTTCAAGAAGGGCGGCAAGAGTATTATACAATACCGAATGATGATCAGTTACTGGCACAGTTACTGTATTTATTTAACAGTGCTAATGCTGAAGATCGCAGGCAACTGGTTAGTGATGATTTTTCCCAAACACATTTATCGGTGCAAATTAAAAATGCAGGCTCTTATGAGTATAGAGAGTTTTTTGATCAAGTACAGCAGGATATAAAAACGATTTTAGGCCCTTTAGAACAGGATTATCCTGCTATGGAAATCCAAATTACAGGTTCCATGGCATTGATGATGGTGTTGGTTGATCAGATGAGTTGGGCTCAAATTAAGAGCTTTAGTATCGCTATGCTTATTATATCGGCATTGATGATCGTAAGTTTGGGCTCTTTTCAAGGAGGATTGATTGCTATGATTCCCAATTTGATTCCTGCTATTTTCACCTTTGGTTTAATGGGCCTGTTGGGCATACCTTTGGATACAGATACTTTAATTATTGCGCCTCTTATTATTGGTATTGCGGTGGATGATACCATTCATTTTATGGCACATTATAAAGCCGCCTGGATGGAAACCGGTGATGTTGATGCTGCTTTATCTAACACGATTCGTGAAGTAGGCCAAGCTGTTACTTTTACCACATTAATTTTAGGCACAGGATTTTTTGTATTAGCGTTTTCTGATTATCTTGGTATTGCTAAGACAGGTATTTTTGGGAGTTTGGCGATTTTTGTTGCTTTGTCTAGTGATCTTTTATTATTACCGGCTTTAATTAAATGGCTCAAGCCTAATTTAGGCCGCCGAGCTAATACGGTTATGTTGGCGCAGCAGGCAAGTTAAATAGGAGTTTATGTAGATGATTAAGGCTTGGCTGGGTTGTTTGTGTTATGTATTCTTGTTGAGTGTGACGCAGGCCAGTACAGATGTTCGTAATATTATGGAGCGAGTTGACGAGCTTGCGCGTTTGTCTTTTCATAACAGTTTTTCAAAGTCACAATTATCAACGTGTAAATTTGGTAAGAAAAATAACAAAATTCTCTGTGTTGAAAAGCCCAGAAGAAAAGTGTTGGAAAGTGTACAAAAACAATACGGCGAGCAGCTGAAAGACTCTAGAGCAATTTCTATTGTGTTAGAGCCGGCCAGTGAAAGGGGGATTGGTATGTTAACTTATCAATACGATGCGCCTGAGCGAGACACCGAGTCTTGGTTGTATTTATCGGCTTTAGGTAAAGTGAAGCGTTTGGTTTCAGGCTCTGAAGATGAACAAGAGCCTGTGAGTTTTTTTGGTTCAGAATTTACTACAGAAGATATGGAGAATGGTAAAACAGATCTTTATTCTTATAAACTGTTAAAAGAGAGCCAATATAAGGGTAGGCCGGTATGGGTGATAGAATCTAAACCGACAGAAAAAAAACTTAAAAAGACTAAATACAATCGTATAGTGATATGGGTTGATCGAGAACGTATGATTTTTTTAAAGTCTCAGTCATATGATAAAAAAGACCAACCATTTAAGCTTATTACCGCAAAAAATTTTGTTAAAAAAAATGATTTTTGGGTGGCAAAAAATATTACTGTCATTAATCAGAAATCGCAACGCTTATCTAATCTGAAAACTTTAGAGCTGAGTTTGGGAGTGTCGGTGATCGATGAGTTCTTGACTCAAAGAACTTTGACTGATTTTGCCTATCGAGAAAAAGAGCTTAGAAAGTTGCGTCAGTCTGTACAATAGATTGGCATGCTTAGAAGATAATACCTAGGCATGCCATGTTTTATTGATTATCTATTGTTATTACAAAGTGCTGAAAAATCCTTGGCCATATTGGCTGTTACTCCTGTTATACATACTGCCTTAAGCCCTGAGCTGACCTCTGGCATCATGATGATGGCGGCAATGCTGGTTACATAGTTGATACTTCCCATTATTCCTTGAAATTGACTTGGAGTTAAAAGCCTTCTAGCGGTCTGTATAAGATCGTTGATAGGTTCCTGTATTGTTGTACGGATTTGCCCTAAGGCCCCCCTATATAAACCAGAGAAGCATTCTCGCATATTTTGGTTTATACCATTAGCGCGAGGTACAAGGCCATCATGTTGGGGGGGTGCTTCTACGTCTATTATATCTCCTGGTGCCACTGCTCCATTTTGAAAATTATTTTCTATTCCTGCTACCATAACTTTGATCCTTCTAAAAAAATTAATGAGAGCCGAGCGCTTGGCTGTTTAGCAATGATCATTGAGGGTTATTACAGCTTTTATCAGAGGATATTTCAGGACAAGAAGTTGGATTAAATCGGACATAGTTCGATTTAATCAGATTTTTATGTTTCAATTGAGGTAAGGTTATGATTCATTTAGGCTAATTGAGTAATGGCGTATTATATTTATATAAATTTTGGTTTAACACTAACTCACACTATAATGACAAGATATGAGCTTTGAAATTTCTTACAAAATTACCGACAGTAAGACCAAAGAGGTTAAGTTATATCAAATTGATCTCAATGAAGAATCTATGCGAATAGAAATGAAGGACATAGATTCCCCTCCTGATTGGACAAAGTTGAGTTTTCACCAATGTGACAATTGCAGTCTTAAGGAAGAAGTAAGCCCTTATTGTCCAATTGCCGTTAATTTGGCGCACTTGGTGGAGGATTTTAAAGATATGATTTCCTATACTCAAGTTGAAATCGAAGTGACAACGCCCGATCGAGTGTATTGCAAGAAAACTGATTTACAAAGTACCTTACAGTCTATATTTGGAGTCATTATGGCAGCTAGTGGCTGTCCAATAATGGATTATTTTCGTCCTATGGCACGTTTTCATTTGCCCTGTCAATCAATAGAAGAACAGGTTTTACGTGTTGTCAGTTTTCATCTGATGAGAGAGTACTTTAAACAACAAAATCAACAAAAAGCTGATTTTAGTTTGGATTCCATGAATGAAATCTATAAGCAAGTGCGCCTAGTTAACAGTAGTTTTACAGATCGAATCAGTGCGGTTACTAATAATAATGATGCCGAGCGCAATGCGATAATTAGTTTACACACTTTGGGGGAGTTTCTCTCTATGCAAATCGATGATGATTTGAATTCGATAGAATCCTACTTTGCATGAAGTCTGGTCAAAAATAAAACGTTTTTTCTTGCTATGTTGAGGGAAAAACCTCAGGTATCTGAATTTTATCAAAAGATATCTTTTTGATATCAATTTATAATCTTTGTTTATTCATATTAACATTGGAGCAACACTGGTGCTTGCCTTTATGGAATTGTATTTATAAACTAGCGCCTGTTTAGTTTTATATTTTATCGATGGAGTGCTTAGGTACATGAGTACAGTTGAAGAGCGAGTTAAAAAAATTGTTGCTGAACAGCTAGGGGTAAAGTTAGAAGAGGTCAAACCAGAAGCGTCCTTTGTAGAAGATCTGGGTGCTGATTCTTTGGATACAGTTGAGCTGGTAATGGCGCTTGAAGAAGAGTTTGAGACGGAAATTCCTGATGAGGATGCAGAAAAGATTACAAAAGTACAAGAAGCAATAGATTATATATATGCCCACCAGTAGTCATGCAGACATAGTTGAGTTCTGATGTTATTGCTTGAATCTGAACCTATATCTTTACTTTATCTTATCAATTTTAATTGTTGCCATATTTTGTATAGCGTATGAGAGGTCGTAGAGTTGTTGTTACAGGTATGGGTTTGGTTACACCACTTGGATGCGGTCTTGATGAGCTTTGGCAAGCCTTAATGGCCAGTCGCAGTGGTGTTGTGCCAATTACGGAGTATGATGCCAGCAAGCTTCCCGTGCGTTTTGCAGGGATTGTGCGTAATTTCGATCCTGTTGAATTTATGTCGGCAAAGGAAGTCCGCCGTGTTGACCCTTTTATTCAATACGCTATTGCTTCAGCATACCAAGCGGTTTCTGATGCTAATCTTGATGTAAATATAGTCAAGCCAGCGCGCTTTGGTGTTTGCGTTGGTTCTGGCATTGGTGGCATTGGCACCATTGAACAGCAACATGAGCTGTTGCTGGAAAAGGGGCCAAAACGGCTATCTCCTTTTTTTGTTCCTGGTAGTATCACGAATCTTGCGGCTGGGCATCTGTCGATTTTGTTCGGTGCTATGGGGCCTAGTCTCTGTTTGTCTACGGCGTGCACTTCTGGGACACACAGTATTGGTATGGCGGCTCGGCTGATTGCATCTGGAGATATTGATATAGCTTTGGCCGGCGGTGCTGAAAAAGGTTCTGCCTGTTTGGGGATGGCTGGCTTTGCTGCAGCCAGAGCATTGTCTACGCGCAATGACGATCCACAAGCAGCCAGTCGTCCTTGGGATCAAGATCGTGATGGTTTTGTATTGTCTGACGGTGCGGGTATTCTGGTGTTAGAATCGTTGGAGCATGCTCAAGCGCGTGGCACTCGTATTTATGCTGAAATTGCAGGTTTTGGTATGAGCAGTGATGCGCACCATGTTACAGCTCCACTGAAATCAGGTGAAGGTGCCTGTTTGGCTATGGCCAATGCTTTGAGTGACGCAGGAATTGGCCCTGGGCAGGTTGACTACATTAATGCACACGGTACTTCGACGGTGTTGGGGGATTTGGCCGAGGTATTGGCCGTAAAGGCCTTGTTTGGTGATAAGGCATCGGCTGTTCCGATCAGTTCGACTAAATCCATGTTAGGTCATATGCTGGGGGCAGCTGGTGCTGTAGAAGCTGCGGTTACCGTTTTGGCTTTGATACATCAAGTAGCCCCCCCAACTTTGAATTTGCAGCAGTGTGGTCAAGGTTGTGACCTTGACTTCGTGCCTAACCAAGCACGACCAATGTCAATACAGGTAGCATTATCAAATTCTTTTGGCTTTGGTGGAACCAATGCTTGCTTGGCTGTACGTCGTTGGCCTGATGGGACAATTAAGGGTTTTTAGTAATTTATATTGACCTGTCTCGGTCTAAGTGGGCTTTTGTTGTACTTGTGTAAAAACCCCGCTGTTTCTAATTGATGCTCAAAATTTGCTGTGCCAAACTGGTCTACAGAATTTTGAGTGCCTGTCTGAAGTTTCGTAATAATTTGATTGGTTTAAAGGAATATCTACTTGAAGTAATGATAAAAATTAAAATTGGTAAAATTGGATAGTAGCGTATGTCTTATTACATAAAAAATATCTTTTATCTCTTGAATTTATTTGTATTATATTGCTGTCTCTATTTACCTTTTGCGATTGCTGAACATGAACAAGTGTCGAGTGAGACAAAATCTGTGGGTGTTACTGAGGTGATGCCGCATACGATTGCTAGCGACAGTCGTCGTGCTATGCCTTTTTCTATGCCGGAAGATGGTGAAATAACACATGTTAGTATGTACCATCTTGCTGGTAACGGTAGAATGATCTTGGCGGTTTATAATGATAAAAAAGGCTTACCGGGTAAGTTATTAGCGAAAACCGATACAATTGCCGTCAGTGGTGTTGCAGGTTGGCAAAGAGCTGCCTTACAAACAAAAGCCAGTGTTTTTGCAGGAACACGAATCTGGTTGGCTTGGGTGTATGATAACAATCCAGGTATTGTTTATGGTGAAGGGTTGCCTGGGCGTGCTACGGTGAATGAAGTTTGGCGGCAGGGTGCTGATAACATGCCCGATGACTTTGGTCATAGTACAACTTCGAAATGGCGCTACTCAATTTATGCAGAGTATATTCCAGTTGATATTAACAATCCACCCGAATTTAAAGCCAATCCTGTTGTTAAACCTGAGGCGACGCAGGGGTTGGCTTATACAGCTACGTTGGCAGCTGATGTTATAGATGCAGATGATGATAATTTAACTTTTAGCAAAGTAGCTGGTCCAAGTTGGTTATTGATAGAATCTGATGGTGTTTTAAGTGGTATTCCTGCAGTTGAAGATCTTGGCTTGAATACTTTTAGTATAGAGGTTAGTGATGGTCAAGCTGTAGCAACAGCGATGTTGACTATTGTAGTCAATGAAGCAAATAATAATACAGCACCAGTGTTTGTTGTTGATCCGATTGTCAAAGATGCTGCCACCCAAGACCTTCCTTACAGTGCGACTTTGCAAGGTGATGCCAGTGATGCGGATGCAGATACCTTGGTTTTTAGTAAAGTGGCAGGGGCGGCCTGGTTATCAGTGGCAGATGATGGAGCTTTAACGGGCACACCCTTAGTAGCTGATGTCGGTGTTAATACGTTTACGGTTGTGGTCAGTGATGGACAGGCGATGGCAACAGCTGTGCTGAATATTTTGGTGAATCCTGCTGTTAATGTACCTGATCCTGTTCCTGATAATATAGAGGCAGTGGGTGAAACTAATATCTTACCAGATATGACGGTGGCTTCAGACAGGCGAGCCATGCCGTTTATGACGTCCAAAGCAGGTCAATTAATAAGTGTGACCATGTATCATATGGCAGGCAATGGTAACATGCAGCTGGCTGTATATGCGGATGATGCAGGTTTTCCAGGTGCTTTGTTAGGCAAAACTCCTGTGACAGCAGTTAGTGATGTTGCCGGTTGGCAAACCATTGAGTTGGAAAGTGCTGTGGAGGTCGTTGCGCAAATGCCGATATGGTTGGCGTGGATTTATGAGATTAATCCTGGTATTGCTTTTGCTGAAGGCAGCCCAGGACGAGCTGATGCGAATGTGGTTTGGGATGCTCAAGGTGATAATATGCCCAGTAGTTTTGGGGGTAGTACAGTAGTAGATCTGCGTTATTCAATTTACGCCAGTTATAGATCTGGTGTTAATGATAACAATAATAACATGCCTCCAGTATTTGATATGGACCCGATTGTCCAGGACGCTGCAACTGTTGGGGAAGCTTACAGTGGTGTTAGCTTAGCGGCTCATGCCAATGATGCTGATGCTGATCCTCTGACCTTTAGCAAGGTTGCTGGACCGCAGTGGTTGTCGGTAGCGGTTGAAGGTGCACTGAGTGGCACGCCCTTAGAAGTAGATTTAGGTACGAATATTTTTACAGTGGAGGTCAGTGATGGACAAGCCAATGCAATGGCAACGATGAGCATTGAAGTTAATGCGATGAATGAACTCAATACAGCTGATCTGGGTGAAACCAGCATTTTAGGAGGTATTACGAATGCACCGGATAGGCGTGCCATGCCTTTTACCATGCCTGAGGCTGGGACTGTGAGTAGTATTACTATGTACCATAAGGCTGGTACGGGTAGTTTTGTTTTGGGAGTGTACGCCGACAATGGTGGTGTGCCGGGTGCGTTGTTGGCAAAAACGGCTGTGACGGCTGTTAGTGATCAAGATGGATGGCAGACGGTTGAATTGGAAAATGTGGTGGAAGTGGCTGCCGAGACACCTATATGGGTAGCTTGGGTTTATGAAATCAATCCAGGTATTGCTTTTGCAGAGAGTGCGCCAGGGCGAGCCGATGCGAACGTAACGTGGAATGCTCAGGCTGACGACAATATGCCTAGTGAGTTTGGCAGTAGTACTGTGTCTGATGTGCGCTATTCGATTTATATCACTTATATAAAATAATTAACTTTCAGCGGTTATATTTCTGAGAAAGCAGCTATTAACTTTTATGTTTTTTCTGGGCTTGTGTGTTTGTTCTCATCATTTTTTTCATCAGTTCAGCTCGAAAAATAAAATAATAGATAAAACAGTCGACTAGGAATGGTCACGAAATAACTTTAACATTTTCCGCTGCTGAACTCGCTTCGCTCAGACAAACATCCGCCCCAAATGTTAAAGTTATTTCGTGACCATTCCCTAGAGAGACGCTTCATACAAACAAAAATTATTTTAATTGAGTAAAAAATTATAGTAAACTCTTTTGCTACCCCCAAGGTAATCTGATGCAATTTGCGCAGCAATTTTAGTGGAGACATGAGGTTTAAGTAATGCCAATAATGCTTCTGCTTCAAGGCTTATATTGACTTGATTAGAGGAAGGTTTAGACTGAGCAGCGATTAAAATAACCCACTCACCCTTAGGATTGTGTGCTTGGCTTTGTAAAGCTGCTCGACACTGCTCAAGCCTGCCACGCTGAAAAGACTCATGGGTTTTTGTCATTTCATGGGCTAGAACAGTTTGTCTATCTTTTCCTAGGATGCGTTCTAAATCGGTTAAAGTATCCAACAGTCGGTGTGGAGATTCGTAGAAAATCAAGGTGCTGTTACTGTCTTTAAGTGAGGTAATCAACTTATTGCGTGCAACTGCTTTTGCTGGCAGAAAACCTAAAAATCTAATGTCATGCACAGGCAAACCTGAGACACTGAGAGCTGCAACAAAAGCAGATGGGCCAGGAATAGGTAAAATTGTATATTGAGCGTCAGCGACAGCACGTATCAAAGAGAACCCAGGGTCGCTGATTAAAGGGGTGCCAGCATCTGAGATCAGCGCAAGATTTTTGCCTGCTTCAAGCCACGCCAGGCATTGAGGTAGCAGCTTTTTTTCGTTGTGTTCGTGAAAAGAGTGAAGGTGTGTGCTTATATTGTAGTGTTTCATGAGCTTGTGACTATGACGCGTGTCTTCCGCTAAAATCAAGTCGACATCCTGTAAGATTTCGATGGCGCGCAAGGTGATGTCACCCAGATGACCTATAGGTGTTGATATAACATACAACTTTCCCGAATTCATTACCATTAGCTTTTTTATGATACCATAGCGGCTTAATTTCTTAAAATACGGTTTTTATGAACACGATTACTCGGTAGTATTGTATTAGCAGTGAACACTTAATAGCAATCATTGGTGGTGTTAAGTTGATTATGATATGTAGTTTAAGAGCATTTTTATTTTTTCTTATTGTTTTAATGCTAGGTGGTTGTCAGCCTAGCGCAGATATACGCAATGCTGATGTTAGACCTATGCCACAAGCGATTTTGCCTGCTGGTGCTGAGCCTTTAACGGCTCGACAGTTGTTGGCCAGAGCTAGGAAAAGCTCTGGGTTAAAACAAAGTCAGTGGTTATTAAAGGCTGTAGTTGCTTATGTTAGGCAATCTGATCCTGATATAGAAACAGCCGCTAGCTTGCTAGCTGAAGTTAATTTTAAGCAATTGCCAGCTGCGATAAAGCCTCTTTATATCATAGCAATGGCAGAGTTGGCCTTAGCAGATAATAAAGCACAAGAAGCCGTATCAGTGTTAACTACAAACCGCTATGATTTATTTGATATTATTGGTTCTGCTCGAGTTGCTGAGCAAATTAAAATAAAGCGGTTAAGAGCCCTGGCGCACGAAAATGCGGGCCAATATTTAGCTAGTGCACGTGAGCGAGTTATGCTGGGTCCTCAGTTGCCCTCAGAACGGGAAATTGCAGAGAACAATGAGGCTATTTGGCGTAGTTTAGGTCGGCTCACAACCACAACGCTAATGGCGCTTAAAGATGTGGTCCCTCATGAAGACCTAAAAGGTTGGATTAACCTTGCTTTGGTGGGTAAACAAGAAACTAATAGCTTACAAGCACAAGTGCGAGCCATAGATGCTTGGTTAAGCCGTTGGCCTCAGCATCCAGCACATTTGCACTTGCCTGTATCTTTAGAGTTACTAAAAAAAGCTGTTATTAATCAGCCTAAGCAAGTGGCTTTACTATTGCCTAGTGAAGGACGCTATGGTGAAGCGGGTAAAACCGTTTTACGAGGTTTTTTGGCGGGTTATTATGCGGCTTTAGCCAGCAATCAATCGGTTCCAGAGTTACTCATTATTGACACTGACACAACTGTAAAAACTGTAGCATTGTATCAACAAGCCGTTGATGCAGGCGCAGCTGTAGTGATTGGTCCTTTAGAAAAAGACCGTGTGAGAGAATTAAGTCGACTGGAAACACTGTCTGTACCAACTTTAGCGCTAAATTATTGGGTAGAACCTTCAATTCAGCAAACAGGCCAGCAAACAGGCCAGAAAATAAAAAAGTTAGAGCCTTCAGCGCAATTAGAGCCTTCAGCGCAATTAGAGCCTTCAGCGCAAAAAGCAGAGGCACAGTATTTAACACCAGCAGAACCACTACCAAATTTAATACAGTTTGGTTTAGCAGCCGAAGATGAAGCTCGACAAATTGCTGAGCGTGCGGCGATGGAGGGGTATCATGTTGGTGCTGTGGTTTATCCTGATACAGATTGGGGTTATAGAATGTTAAAAGCTTTTGGTGATAAGTGGACCGACCTGGGAGGGATGTTAGGAGCTACCAGCAGCTATGGTGGTAACAAAGATTATTCAAAGACCATCAAGTATTTACTGAATGTGCATGAAAGTGAAGCCAGACATAGGCGCATTCGTCAGACTTTAGGTCGTTCTGTTGAATTTGTTCCGAGACGACGTCAAGATCTGGATTTTATCGTAGTATTTGGTAATGCTAAGCAAGCACGCCAACTTAAACCGGCATTAAATTTTTATTTTGCTGGTGATTTACCAGTTTTCTCAGTTTCACATATTTTTTCAGGTAAAAATAATCCTGGTTTAGATAAGGACTTAAATGGTATAGAATTTACTGACATTCCCTGGTTTTTAGATCCCAACCATGCTTTTACGGATGTGGTTTCACGTGATACTGTGAGATTACCACGTCTGTTCGCGTTGGGTATAGATGCATACCAATTGTTTCCTCGTTTGGAGTTATTGATCCAGACACCTGAGGTCATTGTGGAGGGTTTAACGGGTCAGTTGAGCATGGGGCCCGGTCAGCGTATTGAGCGTTATAGCCTATGGGCAACTTTTGATACAGGTGAACCAGTAAGGATTGAGCCAGGTTTAGGTGCTTTTGAGGATGGAAATAATACCAGTGCAAGTCCATTATAAAGCAAAACACTTTATTATAGAGCGTCCTCATGTTAACTTCAAATAAGAAGATAGGAAATATCTATGAACAACTAGCTGAAAAATATCTGCTTGATCGCAAAGTTAAAATCTTACATCGTAATTTTAGTTGTCGTCTTGGTGAAATAGACCTGATTATTCAAGATGGTAAAGAGTTAGCTTTTGTGGAAGTGAAATATCGTCGGCAAAATCAGCATGGTTGTCCATTAGAAGCAGTGACCCGTTCTAAACAACGTAAAATTATAAAAACGGCACAGTTTTTTTTACAAAAGCACGGTTTTTTATATGACAACGTGCTGATTCGTTTTGATGTGATTGCGGTTGAACCCAATCAAAGCCGTGTGATGCAAAGTTCACAAATCCAGTGGGTTCAGAATGCATTTGAAGCAAATGTTTGGTAGGGAACGTGTACGAAATAACTTTAACATTTAGAGCGGATGCGTGTTTGAGCAAAGCGAGTTCAGAAGTGATAAATGTGAAAGTTATTTCGCGCACGTTCCAAAGCTGTTTAATCAAAGTAAGGATATAAAAAATGGCTAATCAAGAGCGTATTGCCCGGCATTTTCAAGCCAGTATAGAGGCAAAGCAAAGAAGTTTTGAAAGATTAGCGCCCATCACAGAGTTGGTGGCTACGGCGATGGTTGAATGTTTACTCAATGAACGTAAGATTTTAACCTGTGGTAATGGTGGCTCTGCTGGAGATGCTCAACATTTTTCTTCAGAAATGCTCAATCGTTTTGAGCGTGAGCGCCCATCTTTACCAGCCTTGGCATTGACGACAGACTCATCGACACTAACTTCTATTGCAAATGATTACAGTTATACCGAAGTGTTTTCTAAGCAAATACGGGCACTGGGGGTAGCGGGGGATATTTTGCTGGCTATTAGTACTAGTGGTAATTCTGCTAATATTCTACAAGCAATTCAAGCCGCTCATGATAGAGAAATGAGGGTTATTGCTTTGACGGGCAAAGACGGAGGGGATGTGGCTAGGATATTGGGCCCGGAGGATATAGAATTACGTGTGCCTGCACAATCTACAGCGCGCATACAAGAGGTGCATTTATTATTGATACATTGTTTGTGTGATTTAATTGATGTACAACTGTTTGGAGGGGAAGATACATGATCAATAAGAAATTTAGAGCCTGGGTTGTTGTGCTGGGTTTAAGTGTTTTGTTGGTGATGACAGGGTGTACTCATTGGTATATTTGGACAACTCCTAAAGATGAGCCGGTTGATGCTTATAGTGGCAAGCGTACTTTGGGAAGCTTCATTGAAGATCAAAATATTGAGTCTAAGGTGCGTGCGAATCTTTATAAAGCGCATCCAGAGTATCGAAAAGCGAATTTTTCTGTTGTCAGTTTCAATGGTATTGTATTGTTGACAGGGCAATTAAGCGTGCCTGAACTAGTGAAATTAGCAACTAAAATTACTCAGGATACACGTCGTGTCAGACAGGTTTATAATAAAATTTCTGTTGCGGGTTCTTCTTCGATGTTGTCGCGCACTAATGACAGTTGGTTAACTTTTACGGTAAAGTCTAAGTTATTGACCGATAAAAATGTGCCAGGAGCCCGTATTAAAGTTGTTACTTCCAGTGGCATAGTTTATTTAATGGGTCTATTGACAGATATAGAAGCCAAACGTGCTGTTCATGCCATTAGGCAGGTGCGAGGGGTAAGAAAAATAGTGAAAGTGGTTGAATATGTGGATGCCCGACAATATGCGGGTAAATAATAGGAGATGAGCGTTATGGAAAATCATAATATTGATCAAAGGTATAGCCGTTTGAACGAGTTTCGTAATTTTGAAGAATTTTGGTCGTTTTATGTGTGTGAGCACAGTGATCGGCTCAATCGCCGCCTACATTTTGCAGGTATAGTAGCTGTATTTATTTTGTTAGGATTTGCGATTACTTATCATTTAGGCTTGTTATTTTTATTACCCATAG